>DASTPB010000039.1:0-5674 GCA_035762385.1 Nocardioides sp.
GAGCAGAAGCCCGAGCGGTCGGAGAAGCAGGGCCAGGACACGTCCGACAAGCAGAAGGGCCAGAGGGACCAGCAGGGCCAGAAGGATCAGGGCCAGCAGGAGCCGAGGCAGGGCCAGCAGGAGCAGAAGCAGGGCCAGCAGGAGCAGAAGCAGAGCCAGAAGGCCAAGCAGAACCAGCAGAACCAGCAGGGCAAGCAGGACCGGGACCAGAACCGGCAGGACCGGGACCGGCAGGACCAGAACCGCCAGGACCAGGGCCAGCACCCGTCGGACGACGACGAGGACGGCGAGGGCGGCAGCCGCCGCAACCGCCGCCGTCGCGGACGCGACCGGACGACGGCCCGTCAGGGTGGCAGCCGCAACGAGCCCGACACCACGATCCTCGAGGACGACGTGCTGGTGCCGGCCGCCGGCATCCTCGACGTGCTCGACAACTGCGCGTTCGTGCGGACGTCGGGCTACCTGCCCGGTCCGGAGGACGTCTACCTGTCGCTGTCGATGGTCCGGAAGTACCACCTCCGCCGCGGTGACGCGGTCGTCGGTCAGGTGCGCCAGCCGCGCGAGGGGGAGCGCCGCGAGAAGTTCAACCCGATGGTCCGCATCGACAGCGTCAACGGCACCGAGGCCGAGGGCGCCAAGGAGCGTCCGCAGTTCGCTGACGGGGTCCCCGTCCACCCGCACCACCGGCTGCGCCTGGCCTCGGACGCCGACCTGATCGGCCGCGTCGTCGACGTCGCCGCACCGGTGGGCAAGGGCCAGCGGGGCCTGGTCCTCGCTCCGCCGCGCACCGGGGCCACCACACTCCTGCAGTCGATCGCCCAGTCGGTCACGGCCAACAACCCGGAGTGCCACGTCATGGTGGTGCTGGTCGACACCCGCCCGGAGGAGGTCACCGACTACCAGCGGGCCGTGAAGGGCGAGGTCGTCGCCTCGACCTTCGACCGGCAGCCGGCCGACCACACGCTGGTCGCCGAGCTGGCCATCGAGCGTGCGAAGCGGCTCGTCGAGCTCGGCCACGACGTGGTCGTGCTGCTCGACTCGCTCACCCGCCTCGGTCGTGCCTACAACCTCGCCGCGCCGGCGAACGGACGTGTGCTCGCGGGCCTCGTCGACGCCTCCGCCGTCCACCCGACGAAGGAGTTCTTCGGGGCGGCCCGCGCCGTCGAGGACGGGGGGTCGCTCACGATCCTCGCCACCGTGGCCGTCGGCACCGGCTCGGCGACCGACGAGTTCTTCCTCGAGGAGCTGTCGGGCGCCGCCAACCTCGAGCTGGTGCTGAGCGCCGAGCGTGCGGCCAAGGGCATCGTCCCCGCGGTCGACGTGGCCGCGTCGGGCACCCGCCACGAGGAGCGCCTGCTCGCCCCGGCCGAGGGTGCGGTCGTCGGCGACCTGCGCAAGCAGCTCGCCGCCGCCGACACCCAGCAGGCCGTGACCAAGGTCGTCGGCGCCCGCTGATCCTCGGCCCCGTCCGGGAGCGTGCGACCGGGAATCCCCGGATTGGCGCCGTTGTTCACACCGGTGGCACACTTGTGCGCCGGTTCCGGTTCACGTCATACGCGATCCACGCGGGCGACCCGGAGCAATTCGAGAGGACACCATGAAGAAGGACACCCACCCCGAGTACGTCGAGACCCAGGTGACCTGCACCTGTGGCGCGTCGTTCACCACCCGCAGCACCGCGACCTCCGGCACGATCCACGCCGACGTCTGCTCGCAGTGCCACCCGTTCTACACCGGCAAGCAGAAGATCCTCGACACCGGCGGCCGCGTCGCCCGCTTCGAGGCCCGCTACGCCAAGAAGGCCCCGGCCGAGAAGAAGTAGCCCACGCCAGGCGCCGGTCTCCCGCTCACCGCGGGTGGCCGGCGCCTTGTCGTCTGCACGCACCCACCACCGACTCGAGGAGCAGCGTTGTTCGAAGCCGTCGACGGCATGCGCGAGGAGCACGCCGACCTCGAGCGACGTCTCTCGCTCCCCGAGACCCACGCCGACCAGCGCCTCGCCAAGCAGCTCAACCAGCGCTACGCCGAGCTGACCGCGGTCGTGACGACCTGGCAGGAGTGGCTGCGGCTCGGTGACGACATCGAGGCCGCCCGCGAGCTGGCCTCCGACGACCCGGCCTTCGCCCAGGAGGCCGACGACCTCGCTGCCCGGCGTGAGGCATCCGGGGAGCGGCTGCGCCGGCTGCTGGTGCCGCGCGACCCGGCCGACGGCAAGGACGCGCTGCTGGAGATCAAGTCGGGCGAGGGCGGCGAAGAGTCCGCGCTCTTCGCCGGTGACCTGCTGCGGATGTACTCCCGCTACGCCGAGGCCCGCGGCTGGAGCGTCGAGGTGCTCGACGCGACCGAGTCCGACCTCGGCGGCTACAAGTCCGTCACCGCGGCGGTCAAGGCGCGCGGGACCGTCGAGCCCGGCCAGGCGCCGTACGCCCTGCTGAAGTTCGAGGGCGGCGTGCACCGGGTCCAGCGCGTCCCCGTCACCGAGTCCCAGGGACGGGTGCACACCTCGGCGGCGGGCGTGCTGGTGATGCCCGAGGCCGAGCAGGTCGACGTGACCGTCGACGACAACGACCTGCGCATCGACGTCTTCCGCTCCAGCGGACCCGGCGGGCAGAGCGTCAACACGACCGACTCCGCGGTGCGGATCACCCACGTGCCCACCGGCATCGTGGTGAGCTGCCAGAACGAGAAGAGCCAGCTGCAGAACAAGGAGCAGGCGATGCGCATCCTGCGAGCGCGGCTCCTGCAGGCGGCCCAGGACGCTGCCGACGCCGAGGCGAGCGAGGCGCGTCGCTCGCAGGTGCGCACCGTCGACCGCTCCGAGCGGATCCGCACCTACAACTACCCGGAGAACCGGATCTCCGACCACCGCACCGGCTACAAGGCCTACAACCTCGACCAGGTGCTCGACGGAGACCTCCAGCCGGTGCTCGACTCGTGCGTCGAGACCGACATGGCCGCGCGGCTCGCGGCGCTGGAGTCCTGAGTGCGCGCCAGCCTCGCGCGGCGCGAGGCGGCAGCCCGGCTCCGCGACGCCGGGGTCGCCTCGCCGGAGCGCGACGCCGACCTCCTCCTCGCCCACGTCCTCGACGTCCCCCTCGGCCGGCTCCCGCTGGTCGACGACCTGGGGGCGGGGGAGCAGGAGCGGTACGACGCCCTGCTGGCGCGGCGGGCGGCCCGCGAGCCGCTCCAGCACCTCACCGGCACCGCCGCGTTCCGCCACGTCGAGCTGGCCGTCGGTCCGGGGGTCTTCGTGCCGCGTCCGGAGACCGAGCTGCTCGCGGGGTGGGCCGTCGAGCAGGCGCTGTCCGTGGCCGGGACGCCCGTCGTGGTCGACCTGTGCACCGGCTCGGGTGCGATCGCCGCGGCCGTCAGGGACGAGGTGCCGCACGCCGACGTGCACGCGGTCGAGATGAGTCCCGAGGCGTTCCGCTACGCGCAGGCCAACCTCGGCCCGCTCGGTGGCGTCGACCTGCGGCTCGGTGACGCGTTCGAGGCGTTCGACGACCTCGCGGGCGCGGTCGACGTGGTGGTGTGCAACCCGCCCTACGTCCCGCTGGAGGCCTGGGAGTCCGTCGCCGTCGAGGCGCGCGACCACGACCCGCACCTCGCGCTGTTCTCCGGCCACGACGGGCTCGACGCGATGCGGCTGCTCGAGCGGCGGGCGGCGGTCCTCCTCCGGCCGGGGGGAGTGGTGGGCGCCGAGCACGCCGACGTCCAGGGCACGTCGGCGCCGGCGGTGTTCGCTTCGTCCGGCCGGTGGCTCGAGGTGCGTGACCACCACGACCTCGCGGGTCGACCGCGCTACCTGACCGCGCGACTGGCACGATGAGCGACGTGGACAGGCTTGCGACCTCGACGGAGGAGGAGCGGGAGGCGGCGGTGACGGCCGCCGCTGCCGCCGTACGACGCGGGGAGCTCGTGGTGATCCCCACCGACACCGTCTACGGCATCGCCGCCGACGCGTTCTCCCCCGAAGCCGTACGACGCCTCCTGCAGGCGAAGGGCCGCGGCCGCGAGATGCCGCCACCGGTGCTCGTCTCCGCCGCCACCACCCTGGACGCCCTCGCCGAGGGCGTGCCGGCGTGGGCCCGCACCCTCGTCGAGGAGTTCTGGCCGGGCCCGCTCACCCTCGTCTGCCGCCAGCAGGGCTCGCTCATGTGGGACCTCGGGGAGACCCTCGGCACGGTCGCGGTGCGGATGCCCGACGACGAGGTGGCGCTCGCCGTCCTCGAGCGCACCGGCCCGCTGGCGGTCAGCTCGGCCAACCTCACCAGCATGCCCGCGGCCACCGACGCCGACCAGGCCGAGAAGATGCTCGGCAGCGCCGTCTCGGTGATCGTCGACGGCGGCGCGTCCCCCGGTGGCGAGGCCTCCACGATCATCGACGTCACGGTCGCCAAGGGCCGGGTGCTGCGCCTCGGTGCGCTCTCGCTCGAGCGGCTCAACGCGGCGCTCGAGGAGCACGGCGTCGTGCTCGAAGAGCAGGGCTAGGCGGGATGCGGGAGTACCTCCTCGTCTTCCTGGTCGCCGTGTCGGTGACCTACCTGCTCACCGTCGTCGCGCGTGAGATCGCGCTGCGCACCGGGGCCGTCGCGGCGGTCCGCGACCGCGACGTCCACGCGGAGCCGATCCCCTACGGAGGCGGGTTGGCGATGCTCGGCGGGCTCTACGCGGCCTACCTCGTCGCCCAGCACCTGCCGTTCCTGTCCACCAGCGAGGAGTTCGTGTTCCCCGACGCGGGCACGGTGCTGCTGGCGGGCGCGCTGGTGTGCGCGGTCGGGGTGATCGACGACATCTTCGAGCTCGACGCCCTCACCAAGCTCGGCGGGCAGGTGCTGGCCGCCGGCCTGCTGGTCACCCAGGGCGTGCGGTTCTACTACTTCCCGGGCGCGGACGGCACGCAGTTCTCCCTCGACGACGTGCAGGGCGCGGTGCTCACCCTCGTCGTGGTCATCGGGACGATGAACGCCGTCAACTTCGTCGACGGCCTCGACGGCCTGGCCGCGGGTGTCGTGGGCATCGGCGCAGCGGCGTTCTTCCTCTACTGCTACTTCGCCTCCGCGCAGGCGAACCTCACCCTGGCCACGACCGGGGCCCTGCTGAGCGCCGCTCTCGCCGGCGCGTGCGCGGGCTTCCTGCCCCACAACTTCCACCCGGCCCGGCTCTTCATGGGCGACTCCGGCTCGATGCTGATCGGGCTGGTGCTGTCCGCGAGCGCGCTGACCCTGACCGGGCAGTTCGTCGGGATGCCGGAGACCACCGGCAACAGCCTCTTCGTGACCGTGCTGCCGGTGCTGCTGCCGATCTCGCTGCTGATGGTGCCGATCCTCGACCTGGTCCTGGCCGTCGTACGACGCACGCGTGCCGGTCGCTCGCCGATGAGTGCCGACAAGCAGCACCTGCACCACCGCCTCCTCGAGATCGGCCACTCGCAGCGGCGTGCGGTGCTGATCATGTGGATGTGGGCCTTCACGATCGCCACGGGCGCGGTCCTGGTCAGCCTGTTCGACGACCCGCTGGTGTGGTGGAGCCTCGCCGCGATGATCGTCGTGTCGGTGGCCCTCACCTTCGTGCTGCCCAAGCTGCACCGCCCGCCGAAGACCGGCCTCGGGGACACCGGGCTGCCCGAGAACGCGGACGTGGAGGGGCGCGCGGGGGAGCCGGTCGCCGAGCC
>DASTPB010000040.1:0-12448 GCA_035762385.1 Nocardioides sp.
GGCTGGGAGGCGTCAGCGACGACGCAGGATGGTGAGGCCGACCATGCGGGCCACGACCATGGCGATGTAGAACACGCCCGTCATCATCTCGACCATCACGACCGACCTCGCCTGGGCTTCGACCGCCACGATGTCGGACAGGCCGACGCTGGTGAGGATCGAGAACGACAGGTACAGGAGCTCGAACCAGGTCTGGTCGACCGCACCCTCGCCGCTGCTGAACGAGCCCGGCCACATCACCTGGACGATCGAGAACGCGTAGGCGAAGCCCCAGGCGACCACGGTGAAGGCCGCGCCGGTGGCGAAGTACTCGTCCGTGGTGACCTTGTCGTCGTGGAGCAGGTAGCGCAGCATCGCGTAGGAGACGTAGAAGTAGAAGGGCGCGTGCAGCAGGCCGGACAGCAGCACGACGGCGTCCTCGTCAGCGAAGACGGGCTCGACCAGTGTCAGCAACATCGCTGGCGCGCCGAGCACCAGGATCACCCGGCTCGCCATGGGCGTACGGCGCACGGCCAGGACCGCCGCCCCGACAGCCAGCATCCCGATGGCACCCAGGCCCGCCCGGCCCACGACCGAGTCGTCGAGGAACGGCCACAGGAGAACCTGCAGGAGCTGCGCACCCAGCAGCATGCCGGACGGGTGCTCGACGATGAAGCGCAGCGGTCGACTCACGACGACTCAGTCTAGGGACGCCCAGATCGCCCGCACGCCGACGCTCCGCTGGGCTAGGTTCGCCCCGTGGGCGAGCGAACGGGACGGTGGGCGGTGGGTGCGCTCGCCGTCCTGCTGGTGGGCCTCCTCGTCGCGATCGGGCTGGTCGTCAGCGGACAGGACGCCGACGACTCCGGCCTCACGGCGGCCCACCAGGACGTCGCCGGAGCGGCGCGGGCGGAGGCCCTGGCCTTCCTCACCGTCGACCACCGCGACATGGACCCGCTGGTCGACGCGGTCCTCGACGGCGCGACCGGTGACTTCGCCGAGCAGTACGCCGCGCAGCGCGAGACGTTGACCGACGAGGCCGTCCGGACCGAGGCCACCTCGTCGCCCGAGGTCGTCGCGATCGGGGTGGGGGACCAGGACGAGGACTCGGCGACGGTGCTGGTCGCGGCCAACAGCACGGTGACCAACTCGGACACCGGCGGCGAGGGCCAGGTGCGCTACTACCGCCTGAAGATGCGGCTCGTCCGCGAGGGCGATCGCTGGCTCACGAGCGACCTGGAGTTCGTGAGGTGACCGGATGACGAGCACGACGAGACGCTGGGTCGTGGCGCTCACGGCCCTGGTCGTGCTGGCCGCAGCCGCGCTGGTCTGGGTGCTGCTCGACGCGCGCGACGCGGCCGGCGCCGACGTGAGCAGCGCCGACTCCGCAGACGCCGTCGTGGCGTCCGCGGCGGTGAAGCAGGCAGCGCAGGAGCGCGCGGGTGCGGGCGCCGCGGCGGCGTACAGCTATTCCTGGGAGACGCTGGCCGAGGACAAGGCCGCCGCCCGCGAGCTGATGACGCCGGAGATGCGCGACCGCTACGACCGCACGATGGCGGGCGTCACGACCACGAGCCGTCGCGACCGGCGGGTGGTCGAGGCCGAGGTCGTCGACACCGCGCTCGTGACCGCGTCGCCGACGTACGCCCGGGTGCTCGTGTTCGTCAACCAGCGCACGGCGGGTGACGACCTCGACCGGCCGACGCTCGACCTCGACCGTGTGCTGGTGACCGTGCGCCGGGTGGACGGGGAGTGGAAGGTCAGCGAGCTCGACTCCCTCTAGCACCTTGTGGGACGACCACCCAGACGATTGGATCGCGGACGTGGACGACGTGACGACCGACCTGCTGATCATCGGCGCGGGCCCGACGGGGTTGTTCTCGGCCTACTACGCCGGTTTCCGCGGCCTGAGCGTCGCCGTGGTCGACTCGCTGCCCGAGCTCGGCGGCCAGATCACCGCGATGTACCCCGAGAAGGCGATCCTCGACGTCGCCGGGTTCCCGAGCGTGAAGGGACGCGACCTCGTGGAGGGGCTGGTGGCGCAGGCCGCCACCGCCGACCCGACGTACCTCCTCGACCGGACGGCCACCACGCTCGAGCACGGCGAGGACCAGGTCGTCGTCACCCTCGAGGACGGCACGCGCATCACGGCCGGCGCGGTGCTCGTCACGTCGGGCATCGGGAAGTTCAGCCCGCGGCCGCTGCCGGCCGGCGAGGGCTGGGTCGGGCGTGGCATGGAGTTCTTCGTGCCGAGCTTCGCGCCGTACGCCGGCAAGGACGTGGTCGTCGTCGGAGGTGGCGACAGCGCGTTCGACTGGGCCCAGCACCTCGAGCCGATCGCCTCGTCGGTCACCCTCGTGCACCGTCGTGACGCGTTCCGGGCCCACGAGCGCACCGTCGCAGCGGTCCGGGACTCCACGGTGGAGATCATCACCAACGCGCAGGTGACCGAGCTGCGCGGCGACGCCCACCTCGAGGAGGTCGTGGTGAGCGTCGACGGCCAGGAGCCGCAGACCCGCAAGGCGCAGGCGCTCGTCGCCGCCCTCGGCTTCGTCGCGGACCTCGGCGCCATCCAGCAGTGGGGGCTCGAGACGTCCAAGCGGCACGTCGTCGTCGACTCCTCGATGCGCACCAACCTGGCGCGGGTGTTCGCTGCCGGCGACATCACCGACTACCCCGGCAAGGTCCGGCTCATCGCCGTCGGCTTCGGGGAGGCGGCCACCGCCGTCAACAACGCCGCGGTCGTCCTCGACCCGTCGGCCCACGTGTTCCCCGGCCACTCCAGCGAGGCGTGAGCGGACCCGACCTGGGTCCTACCGGCCAGTAGGCATAATGGGCCACTCACGAAGCGCCACGAAAGGCAGACCAGACAGTGCGCATCGCCATGCTGTCCTACCGCAGCAAGCCGCACTGCGGCGGTCAGGGCGTCTACATCCGCCACCTCAGCCGCGAGCTGGTCCGGCTCGGGCACGAGGTGGAGGTGTTCTCGGGCCAGCCCTACCCCGAGCTCGACGAGGGTGTCGTGCTCACCAAGGTGCCCAGCCTCGACCTCTACCGCGAGCCCGACCCCTTCCGGGTGCCGCGGCTGCGCGAGTTCCGCGACCGCATCGACGTCGAGGAGTTCCTCACCATGTGCACGGCCGGGTTCCCCGAGCCGAAGACGTTCAGCTCGCGCATCGCCCGGCTGATGCGGGAGCGTGCCGGCGACTTCGACGTCGCCCACGACAACCAGGTGCTCGGCACCGGGATCCTGGAGCTCGAGTCCTACGGCCTCCCCGTGGTGGCGACCATCCACCACCCCATCACCATGGACCGGCGGATCGACCTCCAGACCGCGCCGACGTGGCGCAAGCGGCTGACGCTGCGCCGCTGGTACGGCTTCCTGCGGATGCAGACGAAGGTCGCGAGGCGCTACCGGAAGGTGCTCGTGCCGTCGGAGTCCTCGCGACGCGACGTGGCGCGTGACTTCGGGGTCGACCCGGCGCGGATGGAGACCATCCTGCTCGGCGTGGACGACGTGTTCGTCCCGCCGACCGCCCCTCGCGTCCCCGGCAGGATCCTGGCCATGGCCAGCGCCGACGCGCCGATGAAGGGCATCGCGACCCTGCTCGAGGCCTTCGCCAAGCTCGCCGTCGAGCGCGACGTGTCGCTCGTCCTCGTCACGCGTCCCGAGCCCGGCGGTCGCACCGAGCAGCTGATCGACCAGCTCGGCATCGCCGACAAGGTGCAGTTCGTCAACGGCGTCAGCGACGCCGAGCTCGTCGAGGTGATGGGGTCCGCCGAGGTGGCGTGCGTGCCGTCGCTCTACGAGGGCTTCTCGCTGCCGACCGCCGAGCTGATGGCGTGCGCGACGCCGCTGGTGGTCTCCCGCGCAGGGGCGATCCCCGAAGTCGTCGGCCCCGACGGCGTCTGTGCCGACCTGGTCACCCCGGGCGACGTGGGCGAGCTCGAGCAGGCGATCGCGGCCCTGCTCGACGACCCCGAGCGTCGTACGACGATGGGCGCGGCCGGCCGCGCGCGCGTCGAGGAGCTGTTCAGCTGGCATGCAGTGGCCGTGGCGACCGCCGCCGCCTACGAGGAGACCATCGCCGCCTTCCAGCGAGCGCAGAGCCACAGGGAGAACACCCGTGCTGACCGTTGACTTCGACCGGCTCGGGCTCCGCCCGGGTGACCGGGTGCTCGACATGGGCTGCGGCGCGGGCCGGCACGCGTTCGAGATGTACAAGCGCGGCGCCGACGTGATCGCGTTCGACCAGGACGCCGACGAGCTGGCGACCGTCCGCGAGTGGTTCACCGCGATGCGCGAGGCGGGCGAGGTGCCGGCAGGCGCGGAGGCCGACGTGAAGGAGGGCGACGCCCTCGCCCTGCCCTTCGCCGACGGCGAGTTCGACCGGGTCGTGGCGGCCGAGGTGCTCGAGCACATCCACGCCGACGTCGAGGCGATCAAGGAGCTCGTGCGGGTCCTGCGACCGGGCGGCACCCTGGCGGTGTCGGTGCCGCGCTGGCTGCCCGAGATCGTCAACTGGAAGCTGTCCGACGACTACCACAACGCCGAGGGCGGCCACATCCGGATCTACACGGAGCAGGAGCTGGTCGACAAGGTCACCAAGGCCGGCCGTGCCAACGACGGCACCCCCGGCGACGCGATGGTCTTCACCGGCCACGGCCACGCCCACGGTCTGCACACGCCGTACTGGTGGATCAAGTGCGCCGTCGGCGTCACCAACGACGACCACCCGCTCGCCAAGGCGTACCACAAGCTGCTCGTGTGGGAGATCATGGAGAACCCCAAGGCGCTGCAGTACGCCGGCAAGGTGCTCGACCCGCTCATCGGCAAGAGCCTGGTCCTCTACTTCCGGAAGCCCGCATGAGCGGAGCCCCGTCGGCTGGGGTGGTCCTGAGCCGCGCGCAGGTCGAGCAGACGGCCGCGACGATCGTGGCGATGCAGGAGCCCTCCGGCGCCATCCCGTGGACGCCCGGCGAGCACACCGACGTGTGGAACCACCTCGAGGCCGCGATGGCGCTGGTGGTCGGCGGTCAGCGCGAGGCGGCCGAGCGAGCGTTCGCGTGGGCGCGCGCGACGCAGCGGTTCGACGGGTCGTGGCCGATGAAGGTCGTCGAGGGGCAGGTCGAGGACCACTCCGGCGAGACCAACATGTCGGCGTACGTCGCCGTCGCCACGTGGCACCACTGGCTGGTGGAGCGCGACGAGGCGTTCGTGCGGCTGATGTGGCCGACGGTGCGGCGGGCGCTCGACTTCGTGACCTCGATGCAGCTGCCCTTCGGCGGCATCGCCTGGTCGCAGGAGTGGCGTGACGGGCGACCGGGCGCGGTCAACGCCGACGCCCTCCTCGCCGGGTCGTCGAGCATCCACCACTCACTGCGTGCAGGCGTGGCGCTCGCCGAGCTGGTGGGGGAGCCGCAGGTCGAGTGGGAGCTCGCGGGGGGCCGCCTCGCCCACGCCCTGCGCGAGCACCGCGACCTGTTCCTGGACAAGTCGACGTTCTCGATGGACTGGTACTACCCGGTGCTGGGCGGCGCCGTCCGCGGACCCGAGGCCCACGCGCTGCTCGCGGAGCGGTGGGACACGTTCGTCGAGCCCGGCCTCGGCATCCGGTGCGTCTCGGAGAACCCGTGGGTGACGGGCGCCGAGACCTGCGAGCTCGTCCTCGCCCTCGACGCGATCGGCGACCGCGCCCGGGCGCTGCAGCTGCTCGCCGACATGCAGCACCTGCGGACCGCCGAGGGCGCCTACTGGACCGGCTACGTGTTCCCGACGGACGCCGATGAGGTCGGCGTCAACTGGCCGGTCGAGCAGACGACCTACACGGCGGCGGCCGTCATCCTGGCCGTCGACGCCCTCAGCGACGGCACGCCCGGCGCCGACATCATGCGCGGCACCACCCTGGCCCCCGAGTTCGCCGAGATCGGGCTGGAGTGCGGGTGCCCGTCAGCCGAGCGGGTCGCCGGCGTCGCCGGCCGTACGGCGTAGCACCCGCATCGACCCCACCGCCTCGACCTCGGTGAACGCGCCGCTGGCCAGGGCGGGGAGGTAGATGTCCTCGTAGGGCGGCCGGCCACCGTCCGCGGGGTCGGGGAAGACGTCGTGGATGGCCAGCACCCCGCCCGCCATCACCCAGTGCGGCCAGGTGCGGAAGTCCGTACGGGCCGGCTCGACCCCGTGGCCGCCGTCGATGAAGAGGAGCGAGAGCGGAGTGCGCCACCACGCGCCGACCGTCTCGGAGCGACCGACGATCGCCACGACCTGGTCCTCGAGGCCGGCGGCCGCGATGGTGCGCCGGAAGGTCGGCAGCGTGTCCATCAGCCCGAGGTCCCGGTCGACGAGCGTGTCGTCGTGGTGCTCCCAGCCGGCCTGGTTCTCCTCCGAGCCGCGGTGGTGGTCGACGGTGATGACGGTCCCGCCCACCTCGCGTGCGGCGGCGCCCAACCAGACGGCGGACTTGCCGCAGTAGGTGCCGACCTCCAGCGCCGGGCCGTGGGGGAGTCGCTCGCGGGCCCACCGGTGCAGCAGCGCCCCCTCGTCCTCAGGCATGAAGCCCTTGGCGGCGCGGGCGTGGGCGAGCAGGTCGGCGGGCATCACGGGAGGGCAGCCTAGTGCGGTCACACCCGCGGGCTCCGGATCGTCGTACGGGTGAAGGCAACCACGAGACCAGGAGCACGACATGAGCAACCACACGATCGTCATCCCCGCCGCCGACCTCGAGACCGCGACGGCGTTCTACCGCACGGCCTGGAATGCCGAGCCCCACACCGAGACGCCCTACTACGTCGGGTTCAACCTCGACGGGCAGGAGATCGGGCTCAACCCCCACGGCGAACGTGACCGGATGACCGGTCCGGTCGTCTACTGGAAGACCGACGACCTCGCCGCCAAGGTGGCCGAGGTCGAGGCGGCCGGCGGCACCGTCGTACGCCCGGTGACGGAGGTCGGCGGCGGGACCTCGCTCGCGCTGCTGACCGATCCGGTCGGGAACCAGGTCGGCTTCATCACCCAGGGCTAGTCAACAGGGTCAGGTGGCGGCGTCGCGGAGCTCCTCGGGGCCGACGCCGCTGTCGGCCTCGAGGCCGCGGCGCCAGGTGTTCCAGTGCCAGGTGAGGTAGCGGTCGACCGCCCGCACCGTGTGGGCGCTGCGGATGGAGTGGAACACGTCGAAGGCGTGCTGGGCGCCAGGGAGCTCGGCGTAGACCACCGACGTACCGGACGTGCGACGCAGCTCGGCGACGAACAGCCGCGCCTGGTCGACCGCCACGAGGCTGTCGAGCTCGCCGTGGATGACGAAGAAGTCGGGTGCGTCGGGCGTGACACGCAGGATGGGGGAGGCGGCCTCGTAGGTGTCCGGCGCGTCCTCCCAGGTCGTCCGCATGACCCGGGGGCCGAGGAACGCGTCACGCATGCCGACGGCGTTGGCCAGCCCGGTCGACCCGGCGAAGTCGTAGACACCGTAGAACGGCACCGCCGCCTGCACCGAGGTGTCGGCGTCCTCGAAGCCGGGCTGGAACTGCGGGTCACCTGGGGTCAGCGCCGCCAGCGCGGCGAGGTGGCCGCCCGCAGACCCGCCGGTGATGACGATGTAGTCGGGGTCGCCGCCGTGGTCGGCGATGTTGTCCTTGACCCACGCGATGGCGCGCTTGACGTCGACGATGTGCGCGGGCCACGGGTCGCGAGGGGCGAGGCGGTAGTTGATCGCCACGCAGACCCAGCCCTTGGCGGCCATCCGGTTCATCAGCGGACGGGCCTGGTGCTCCTTCGCGCCCAACGTCCACGCGCCGCCGTGCACCTGCAGGAGCACGGGTGCCTCCTTGATGACGTCCTGGCCGGCGGGCAGATAGATGTCGAGGTGCCCGCGACGACCCGCCTCGGAGTAGGGCAGGTTGCGGATCACCCGGACGGCGTCGTCCCGGAAGTCGAACGGCCGGGCCAGGCTGCGCCACGGCGTCGCCAGGTCGGCCGGGTCCGGTGCGGCGTCGAGCTGCTCGACGTAGTCGACGCCGAGGCCCTCCACGAGGGCGTCGTCCAGGACGTCGGCGGCGCGTCGGCTCTGGCGCACCAGGTGCGCGAGGCCGAGTGCGCTGGCCCCAGCGAGGGCGAGCCCGGCCTTCGAGCGCACGCCTGAACGGCGCCCCTTCGCCAGGTGGACGGCGGCGTCGAGCGCGGTCAGCGCCAGCACCTGCGGGGCGGTCTCGCCGAAGAGCCACCCCGCGGCGAACGCCGGCACGCCCGCGCGGCGGCTGCGCGGTGGGCGCAGCGCATTGACCGTGAGGGCGGCTACCACGGACTGGCGGGTCAGGAAGCTCACGCCGCCAATGTTACCCATCGGTACGAATCGCGGCGGCGGGTGTCAGCGGAAGAAGACCAGCACCAGGACCACGGTCACGGCGAGCGAGATCAGGAGCGACCCCATGCAACCGAGACGGTTGCTGAAGAACAGGAACAACGGGTGCCTCCGTCGGGATGCGGCGTGCGGACGACTCGGCGTACCCACCTCGGCGCGGTCGATCCCCGCCGGTCGCGGCATGATCGCCGCGTGGACGTCACCGCTGCCGACCCGTGGACCTACGTCGTGACGGACGTCGAGCTCGACGGTCCGACGCCCGGCGCCCACTCCATGCGCTCGTTCGCCTCGGTCGCGGTGACGGCGGACGGTGTCGAGCACGGGCGGTTCGAGGCTGTCCTGGAGCCGTTGCACGGGACGTCGCCCGACCCGGCCACGATGGACTGGTTCGCCACCCAGCCGGGCGCGTGGGAGGCGGCGACCCGTGGCGCCGAACCGGTGGAGCACGTGATGGCGCGGTACGTCGCGTGGCTGCAGGACCTGCCCTGGCCGCGGATGTTCGCTGCCTTCCCGCTGGCGCTCGACGGCATCTGGATGGACCACTACCTCCGCCGGTTCACCTCGTACGGCATCCGGCAGGGCCACCACGAGACCGACCGGCTGTTCATCGGGCCCGGGCTGTGCCTGCGGAGCTACGCGGCGGCGGTGACGGGGGAGCCCGCCGGGTTGGTGGACGTCGACACCCTCCCGCCCGCGTGGTTCGGCGAGGTGGAGCACACCCATCGGGCCATCGACGACACCGTCGGCTATGCCAACCTGCTGGTCGAGCTGTTCCGCAGGTCGCGCCGGGAGGCGCCTTGACCTTGCCCCTGCGGCAAGCCGCAGGGTCGTCGTACCGGTGACCCGCACCGGGGAGGATGGGGGACGATGACGACGGATCTGCTGACGATCGGCGACTTCGCCCGGCGGACGGGCCTGACGCCCAAGGCGTTGCGGCTGTACGACGACCTGGGTCTGCTGACGCCGGTCGAGGTGGACCCGAAGTCGGGCTACCGACGCTATGCGGAGGAGCAGCTCGACCGGGCTCGGCTGGTGGCGACGCTGCGGCTGGTCGGCATGCCGCTGGCTCGCATCGAGGAGGTGCTCGACGCGCCCGGCGCCGCGGCGGTCCGGCTGCTCGAGGCCTACTGGCACCAGGTCGAGCAGGACACCGCGAGCCGCCGTGCGATCGTCACCCGCCTCGTCGACACGTTGAGGAACGAGGAACACGTCATGCCCACCCACACACGTCCGCTCAGCGTCGAGACCGGCGCAAGCCACCGCCGGGGCGTACGAGCCCAGCAGCAGGACGCACTCGTCGTCACCCCGAGGCTCGTGGCCGTCGCCGACGGGTACGGCGAGCGCCCGGACCTCGCCGCCGCGGTCCTGGCAGCGTTCGCGTCCGGCGGACTCGACGACGCGCTCGCGGTCGTGGGGGCACAGGTCGCCGCGTCGCTTCCCGAGGCACCGACGTCGGGCACGACGCTGACCGCGGTCGCCATCGATGGGGGCGCCGCCTCGGTGACGCACGTAGGCGACGGGCGGGTGTGGCTCGTGCGCGGCGGCGAGGTCCGTCAGCTCACCCACGACCACACGGTGGTCGCGGCGCTGGTCGAGAGCGGTCAGCTGTCGCTCGACGAGGCGCGCTCCCACCCGCACCGCAGCCTGCTCAACCGGGCCCTCGTGCCCGGCGTCGTACCCGACGAGGTCGAGGTCGGGCTCGAGCCCGGAGACCGGCTCGTGCTGACGACCGACGGCGTGCACGCGGTCGTGAAGAACCTGGCCGTGCTCCTGGCTGCACCCGACGCGCCGCAACAGGTCGCTGACGAGGTGGCGGACGCGGTGGCGCGCGCCGGGGAGCCGGACAACCACACGATCGTCGTGGTCGACCTCTCGTGAGGCCCATGTGGGACGGGGCCCGCAACCTCGCCGACCTGGGTGGGCTCGAGCTCGTTGCGGGAGGTGAGACCAAGCGCGGCAGGGTCTTCCGATCGGCCGCGAGGGAGTGGATGACCGACCGCGGATGGGGTGAGGCCCGCGACGCCGGGGTGAGGACCGTCGTCGACCTGCGCAACGAGATGGAGCACGGGCGCAGCGGTGTCCACCCCGTCATCGACGCCAGGGCCACGGCCGGGGTCACGATCGTCAGCGCGCCGACGGAGGACCCGTCCGACGCCCTCTTCCTCGAGAGGTGTGGTCCGTGGCTCGACCACCCGTGCTCGTGGACGGACAACCTGCAGATGTTCCCCGAGAAGATCGCGCGGGTGCTCGATGCCGTGGGGCGATCCACGTCCCCGGTCCTGATCCACTGCGCAGGTGGTCGCGATCGCACCGGCATGGTCGGATCGCTCCTGCTGCTGCTCGCGGGAGCCACCCCCGACTCGATCGTCGCGAACTACGAGGCAGGCTTCCGGGGCGCCGCTGAGCACCGCGGCCACGGATGGTCGTTCGACGAGGTCACCGACGGCTGGGTCCTTGCTGCGGATGAGGCATGGACCGATCAGGAGCTCGACACGGCGTTGGACGACCGGCGGCCCGCCCTGCTCGACTGGGTCGAGACGTTCGACGCGGAGGGGTACCTCGTCGCGGCCGGCGTCGACGAGGGCACCCGACGACGGATCGAGCGGCTGCTCGTCGACTGAGTCCCGCGGTGGTGGCACGGACCACGTGGGCGCCTGCGCCCGCCGGGGCGACTCGGGTCTCGAGGCAGAAACGCACGCACCTCAGCCCCGCCGACTCGGTACGTCAGCGGGGTGTGGGGCGGGGCATCGTCGGCGTGGGCGCGGGATCTCGAGGTCAGGTGGGGAGAGCGCGCTCGTCCCGCCGCGGTCGCGTCGGTAGCGGTGGCCGTGCGGGGACGTCCACTCGAACACCCCGGGCGCTGTCATGCGGTAGCGCCAGGCGGTGTGGGTCTTGAGCCGGTGGTGTGAGCGACAGAGTGCCGCGAGGTTGTCGGTGCGTGTCGGGCCGGGTTGTGGTCGGCCTTCCGCTGCGGCGTCATGGTCGAACTCAGTGACGTGGTCAACGTCGCCGCGACGGGCCGGTCGGGTGCACCACGGGAACTCGCCCGCGGTCCCGCAGGATGATCTGCTCGCGGATCCGGTCGGGCACCTCGTACGCCGGGGTCGAAAGCTGGGTGTTGAGGTCGATCACCGGCTTGATGATCACCTTCGTCCAGGAGTCGCCGCACCAGTTCTTCACCTGGTCGAGCAACACCAGCCGCTGGCCCTCCTCCAACCGCCCGGTGGGACCGAACACCGTCGTGTCGCCGGAGAAGCCGGCGTCGAAGTGGGCGTGCAGCACGACCTCGCGGGCGACCGGGAGCCCGTCGACGTCTCGCGAGCCGCGAGCGGGGCTCGCGCCGGTCGCGTGGAGGTCGAGCGCGGTCTGGGTCCTCGCCAGGTCGCCGAGCGCGGCAGAGCGACGGGCACCGAGTGGGGCGTCGGAGCCGAGGGCCTTCAACGTCGCGGCGCCGTGGGCGAGGGCGCGGTCGAGGTCGAGGGCGTCGGCGATGTCGAGCTCGGCCTCCAGGCGCATGGTGCCGGCGAAGTGCACGTCGTCAGAGTGGATGGTCACATGTCTGGGGTCGACGTGGAGGTGGCCGTCCTCCGGATCGGCGGCCGGATCCGGCTCGGCGAGGTCGAAGCGCTTGATCGCCTCGGCCACGAGCCGGTCCAGCTGCGCCGGACCGACCCTCCCGGCCACGGCGGCGACCTGCGCGTCGACGAACCCGGCAGCCTCACGAGTCAGCGTTGGCGACGTGTGGATGGTGACCTCGGCGACGGCCCTGGCCTTCCACGCCGGCACCCGACCGGCCTGCACCTGCGCCCACAGCCGCGGGAGGCGGTGACGCAGCTCGAGGGCGTGCCCGACGAGCTTCTTCGCCGCGGTCGTCGAGGTGCCCAGGACACCGCCGAGCTCGGCCAGACAGAACTCCGCCACCAACGGCGCCCCCTGACCGGCGATCGGCTCCTCGTGCTCGCGCCCGCAGGACACGGACGAGAACACTGCGGCGTCGTGGATCGACTCCGGCGGGTGCAGGTCAGCCCACCGGGCGGCCACGACCAACAAGTCGGCTGCGGCACGGTCCTCGGCCGCCTTCCGGTCCCGCGCCAGCGCGAGCAGGTCGGAGGCAC
>DASTPB010000041.1:0-4721 GCA_035762385.1 Nocardioides sp.
GGACCCGCCCGAGAACTTGTCAGCGACTCCGGCGTTCCTTCGGCAGATGTCGCCAGTGAGGGTGTGAGATGGACCGCACTAGTTTGTGGCTTCTCGGGTAACCACCCCGTCGAATCTGGAGGCCTGCACATGTCGATGTTCAAGTGGGACGTGGTCGATCCCGCACCGGGCCAGGCGGTGCTGCCGATGCAGCGTCTGCCGTGGGGCAAGACCATCGGTCTCGGTGCCCAGCACGTGGTCGCCATGTTCGGCGCCACCTTCGTCTTCCCCATCGTGATGGGGCTCGACGCCAACCTCGCCATCATGTTCTCGGGCTTCTGCACCATCCTGTTCCTGCTGATCGTGCAGAACCGGGTGCCCAGCTACCTCGGCACGAGCGCGTCGTTCGTGGCCTCGGTCGCGGCGATCCGCGCGCTCGACGAGGGCAACGACTCGTCGTACGTCACCGGCGCGATCCTCGTGGGTGGTCTCGTCCTCGCCGCGGTCGGTGTGCTGGTGCACTTCGCCGGCGCCCAGGTGATCCACCGCGTCCTGCCGCCGGCGGTCACCGGTGCGGTCGTCATGCTCATCGGCTTCAACCTGGCCCCCGTCGTCGCCGGGATCTACTGGCCCCAGGACCAGTGGATCGCGCTGCTCACGGCGGCGTTCATGGTCTTCGCCGCCGTCGTGCTGCCGGGCTTCTGGTCGCGCATCGCGGTCTTCCTGGCGCTGATCTTCGGCTACGTGCTGTCGTTCCTCGCCGACCTGGTGATCGGTCCGATCACGTCCGTCACGCCCGTGAGCAACGGCGAGGCCATCGAGCACGACCGCGTCTCGTGGGCGGGCGTCGAGGCAGCGAACTGGATCGGCCTGCCGAGCGGCACCCTCGCCGACGGCGTCTCGGTCGTCCACGGCCCGTCGTTCTCCCTCACCGCGATCCTGCTCGTCCTGCCCGGCGTCATCGCGCTCGTCGCGGAGAACACCGGCCACGTCAAGGCCGTCGCCGAGATGACCGGCCAGGACCTCGACCCCTACATGGGCCGTGCGATCGGTGCCGACGGCATCGCGACCGCCTTCGCCAGCGCGTTCGGCGGCTCGCCGACCACGACGTACGCCGAGAACATCGGCGTCATGGGCGCGACCCGGGTCTACTCCTCGGCCGCCTACTACGTCGCGGCGCTGGTCGCCATCCTGCTAGGCCTCTGCCCGAAGTTCGGCGCGGTCGTGAACGCGACACCCGGTGGCGTCCTGGGCGGCATCACCGTCGTCCTCTACGGGATGATCGGCCTGGTGGGCGCGAAGATCTGGGTCGAGAACGGCATCGACTTCGGCAACCCGGTCAACATGGTCGGCCTCTCGGCCGGCCTCATCGCCGGCATCGGTGGCGTGACGCTCACCTTCGGTGACGACTTCGAGCTCGGCGGCATCGCCCTCGGCACGATCCTCGTCATCGTCTTCTTCCACATGGTCAAGGGCCGCGGGAGCGACAGCTCCGGGGCCGTGACCCGCAACCTCAGCCACCCCGACTACGACGAGGGCGTCGACGACGCGGCCTCGGGGGGCACGCACAAGCGATGAAGCCCGCACCCTTCGCCTTCCTGCGACCCTCCACCCTCGAGGAAGCCCTCGCGGCGCTCGCGGGGGAGCAGGGGGCGAAGGTGCTGGCCGGCGGTCAGTCGCTCGTCCCCCTGCTGTCCATGCGACTGGCCGCTCCCTCGATGCTCGTCGACATCAACGCCCTGCCCGACCTCGGTCACGTCCGCGTGGCCGAGGACGGGGTCAGGGTGGGAGCCCTGGCGCGGCACGCCGAGGTGCTCGCCTCGACCGAGGCGGCGCAGGCCCAGCCGCTGCTGGGCATGGCGTTGAGCCACGTCGCCCACCCGACGATCCGCAACCGCGGGACCACCGTCGGCTCGATCGTGCACGCCGACGCCGCGGCCGAGATGCCCATGGTGCTCCGGTTGCTGGACGGCTCGGTCGACGTCGCCTCGGTGCGCGGTCGTCGTACGGTCCCGGCGGCGGAGCTCTTCGCCGGCCCGCTGGAGTCGACGCTCGCCCACGACGAGATCGCGGTCGAGGCGTTCTTCCCGGGCCTCGCGCCCGGAGCGGGAGTCGCCTTCCAGGAGATCGCCCGCCGCCACGGGGACTACGCCCTCGTCGGGGTGGCCGCCCACGTCGAGACCGAGGGTGACGCCGTCACCCGCGCCGGCCTGGGCTTCGTGTCGGTGAGCGACGTCCCCACCGTCGTCGACGTCACCGACGCCCTCGACGACCCCGCGGGCAAGGCGCTCGCCGAGCTCGACCCTGCCGACGACATCCACGCCACCGCCGCCTACCGGGCCCACCTCGTGAAGGTGCTGGCGCCGCGGGTCCTGGCGGCCGCGACCGACCACGCCCGCTCCCGGGCCGGAGAGGCGACCCCTTCGTGACCACCGAACAGCTCCACGACGTACGACTGCACGTCAACGGGTCCGTCCACGAGGTGCGGGTGCCGGCCCGGCGGCTGCTGTCCGACGCGCTCCGCCACGACTGCGGCCTGACCGGCACCCACGTCGGGTGCGAGCACGGCGTCTGCGGCGCGTGCACCGTGCTCGTCGACGGCTCGCCGATGCGCTCGTGCCTGATGCTCGCCGTCTCCGCCGTGGACGCCGAGATCACCACCGTCGAGGGGCTCACCGAGGACGACGGGTCCGCCCAGGGCCGGTTGAGCCCGGTGCAGCAGGCCTTCTCCGACTGCCACGGCCTGCAGTGCGGGTTCTGCACACCGGGGTTCCTCACGACCATCACCGCCGGTCTGCGCGAGACGCCCGACCCCACCGAGGACGAGGCACGCGAGATGATCGCCGGCAACCTGTGCCGGTGCACGGGCTACCAGAACATCGTGAAGTCGGTGCTCCGGGCCTCGCAGATCCAGGCCGAGCGCCAGGCCGAGCGTCAGGCCGAGCGGGGCGAGGCATGACCACGAAGATGTTCGGCGCGAAGGTGCCGCGCGTGGAGGACCAGCGCTTCCTGCGCGGGCAGGGGCGCTACGTCGACGACCTGCTCACCGACGACCCGCGGCTCCTGCACTCCGCGGTCCTGCGCTCGCCCCACGCCCACGCGCGGATCGTGGACATCGACGTGTCCGACGTGCTCGACGTCGAGGGCGTCCTCGCGGTCTGGACGTGGGACGACCTCGCCGGTCCCATGGCCGAGCCCCTGCCGCTGCTCATCCCGCACCCCACGCTCACCCACGGCCGCACCCAGTACGCCCTGGCGAAGGACGAGGTCAACTACGTCGGCGAGGCGATCGCCTTCGTCGTCGCCGTCGACCGCTACGTCGCCGAGGACGCGGTGTCCCGCATCCGCGTGGACTACGAGTTCCTGCCGCCCGTCGTCGGGATCGCCGCCGCGCGTGCCGCGAGGTCGGCGGTCCACGACGACGTGCCCGACAACGTCGCCGCGCGGATGGAGCAGGAGAACGGCGACGCCCGCGCGGCCATCGCCACGGCCCCCCACACGCTGACCCTCGACCTCGACGTCGAGCGCTCCGCGTGCACACCGATGGAGGGCCGCGGCACGGTGGCCCGCTGGGACCCCGACACCGGCCGGCTGACGGTGTGGTCGTCGACCCAGACCTCCACCGGGGTGCGCGGCTGCGTCGCAGCCAAGCTCGGCCTCGACCTGGCCAAGGTCGACGTGGTCACGCCCGACGTCGGGGGCGGGTTCGGCGTCAAGATCAACCACCCGTGGCCCGAGGAGCTGCTCGTCCCGCTGGCCGCCATGACGCTGGGGCGGCCGGTCAAGTTCACCGAGGACCGGCGCGAGCACTTCATCTCCTCCGCGCACGAGCGCGCCCAGCAGCACCACGTCGAGGTCGGCTTCGACGACGACGGCCGGGTGCTGGGGCTCGACGTCGAGTTCTGGCACGACCACGGCGCGTACACGCCGTACGGCCTCATCGTCCCGATCATCACCTCCACGCAGCTGCTCGGGCCCTACAAGCCGGCGAGCTACCGCGTCGTGTTCGAGTCGCTCTACACCAACACCGTCATCGTCACGCCCTACCGCGGCGCCGGCCGGCCGCAGGGCTGCTTCGTGATGGAGCGGACGATGGACGCGATCGCGGCCTACCTCGGCAAGGACCGCACCGAGGTGCGGTCGGCGAACTTCATCCAGCCCGACGAGTTCCCCTACGAGCACGGCCTGACCTTCCAGGACGGCCGCCCGCTGACCTACGACTCGGGCGACTACCCGGCATCGCTGGCCAAGCTCAAGGAGCTGGTCGGCTGGGACGAGTTCGAGGACTTCCGCGCGGAGATGGCCGCCCAGGGACGCAAGGTCGGCATCGGCCTGGCCTGCTACGTCGAGGGCACCGGCGTCGGCCCCTACGAGGGTGCGCACGTGCACATCGAGACCTCCGGCAGGGTCAAGGTCGCGACCGGGCTCACGACGCAGGGCCAGGGACACCAGACGGCGTTCGCACAGATCGTCGCCGACACCCTCGGCGTGCGCTTCGAGGACGTCGAGATCACCACCGGCGACACCCGCAAGATGCCCTACGCCGTGGGCACCTTCGCCTCCCGCGCGGCCGTGATGAGCGGCTCGGCGATCCACCTCGCCGCGCTGCGCGCCAGGGAGAAGGCGCTGCGCATCGCGGCCGAGGCGCTGGAGGCGTCCGAGGACGACCTGGAGATCGCCGACGGCGTCGTCTCGGTCCGCGGCACCGACGCCACGATCGACCTCGGCACCGTCGCGGTGCT
>DASTPB010000042.1:0-6274 GCA_035762385.1 Nocardioides sp.
CCGCCAGGCCTCGAGGTGGTCGAAGCCCTTCGCCGAGATGCGGCGCGCCCGGCGGAAGCGCCACCGCGTCCCGTCGGCCTCGGGGCCCTCGGACCCGCCGGCGAGCGCCTCGTGGACGGCGGCGTCGACGAGGACGCTGCCCGGCCGGGCGGCGGACGTCAGGCGGGAGGCGGCGTTGACCGTCGAGCCGAACACGTCGCCGAGTCGTCGTACGACGGACCCGTGGGCGATGCCGGCCCGCACCTCCGGGAACGGGTCGTCGCCGTCTGCGCCGCGCGCGGTCAGCCCGAGCGCGACGTCCACGGCGGCGGCCGGGTCGGCGACGGTGAAGAGCACCTCGTCGCCGATGGTCTTGATGACCTGGCCCCCGTGGTCCACCACCAGCGCAGTCGCCGCCTGCTCGAAGCCGTCGACCCACTGCACCAGCTCCGCGCCGTCCAGGCTGCGGCTGCGCGTCGTGTAGCCGACGATGTCGACGAAGCAGACCGCCAGCCGCGACTCGGTGGCAGTCACGGTGCTCGCGTCCTCGAGCAGGTGCTCGGCGGCGCTGGCGAGGTGTCGGCGCCAGACATAGCTCTGCAGGGCCTCGACACGCGGGAGCACGTCACCCGCGAGGCCGGTGAGGCCCGTCAGCCCGCCGGCCGGGTCGCCTGACGGGTCCCCGCCCTCGGCGGCCAGCCCGGCGAGCAGGCCGGTCTGCCACTCGGCGAGGCGCGCGTAGCTGCGACCCCACGTGCGGACGAGCGCGGCCTGCGACTCGGGCGACAGGATCCCGATGCTCACGAGCTCGGCGGAGAGCCGCAGGGCCTCCACGTCGGCCTCGGTGAACGCGACGTCGTCGTCCGCACGGTGCGGGAAGCCCAGCTGGTGCCAGAGCGTGACGGCGAGGTCGAGCGGCACGTCGGCGCGCTCGGCGACCTCGACGCGGGTCAGGCTCGGCTCCTCGCCGAGGAGGTACGCACCCAGCGCGCGGGCGACCTCGGGACCGGCCTCGCCCACGTGGGTCAGCTCCCCTCGAGCCGTCCCGCCGCGGCGGCACGGAGCGCGGCGCCGAAGGAGGGGACCTCCTCGGCGAGCTCCTCGATCGTGTCGCGGGTGAAGTGGACGACCTTGAGCGGGGTCAGGGCGACGACGGTGGCCGAGCGCAACGTCCGGTTGACGATCGCGCTCTCGCCGACGACCGCGCCAGGCCCGAGGGTGGCGACCTCGACGCCGCCCTTGCGGACCGACACCTCGCCCTCGGTGATGAGGTACGCCTTGTCGGCGGGGGTGCGCTCGGCGATCGGCGACCAGCCCTTCGGGAGCGTCAGCGCCCGACCCGCGGCGAGCACCCGACGGGCGTCGGCGGGGTCGAGGGCGTCCAGGATCGATTCGGTCATGCTCACTCAACGAGCCAGCGCGGCGAACGTGATGCCGGTTGGCGTGATCCGGGCCACGGCCGCCCTCCCGGCGTCCGGCGCATCAGTCGGTGTGCAACGGCTCCCGGGAGATCGGACAGCTCATGCAGCGGGGGCCGCCGCGACCCGACCCGAGCTCCGACCCGGCGATCCGGACCACCTCGATGCCGGCGTCCTCGAGGCGGTCGTTGGTCTCGTCGTTGCGCTCGTAGGCGACCGCCACCCGCGGCGCGAGGGCGAGGGTGTTGTTGCCGTCGTCCCACTGCTCGCGCTCGGCGGTGACCGGGTCGAGGCCGGTGTCGATCTGGTGGAGGGTGTCGATCTGCATCGCCTTGGCCGCGGCCACCAGGAACGGCTCCGACTCGCTGACGCTCAGGGTCAGGTCGGACTCGCCCGAGCCGGGGTCGTCGAGGGTGACCGTCACCGCGCGGAGGGTGTCGGCGACGTTGGGGTACATCACGACCTTGTCGACGTCGACCATCGTGCAGACGGTGTCGAGGTGCATCGTCGCCCGCTCCTGCGCGATCGGGACCGCCAGCACCGTGTGGGCGAGGTCGGCGTGGAAGACCTGCCGGGCGAGCCGCTCGACGCCGGCGGGCGTCGTCCGCTCCCCGACGCCGACGGCGATGACACCCGGCGCCAGGAGCAGGACGTCGCCACCCTCCACGTGCTCGTTGTGCCAGCCGTGGATCTTGCGGGTGCCGGCGAACCGGGGGTGCTCGGTGTAGATCAGCTCGGTCAGCTGGGTCTCCCGCTTGCGGGCCGGCATCGCGAGGCTGGTGACGGCCACCCGGTCGCGCACCCACACGCTGGAGTCGCGGGTGAACAGCAGGTTGGGGAGCGGGTCGATCAGGAAGTCGTGGGGGTCGAGCAGGCTGGTCACCAGGCCGTGCCCACCCTTGACCTCGTCGTTGCGGATGCCGGCGGTCAGCACGTCGGTCAGCTCGGCGGGGGAGAGGTCGCGCAACGCCTGGGCGAGGTAGCGGCGCATCGTGTCACCGAGGTGCAGCCCGGACAGCGCGCTCGTGATCGCATGGTTGCGGGCCATCTCGCTGTCGAGCGTCTCGGTGAGCAGCTCGGTCAGGTAGAGCACCTCCACGCCGCGGTCGCGCAGCGTCTCCGCGAAGGCGTCGTGCTCCTCCTGCGCCCTGGTCACCCACGGGATCCCGTCGAAGAGCAGGCGGTCGTTGTTGCGGGGGGTGAGCCGCTTCAGCTCGTTGCCGGGGCGGTGGAGCATGACGGTGGCCAGGCGGCCGACCTCGCTGTCTGCTCCGTGCGGGGTGGTGACCATAGGCGGGACTCTAGCGCTGCCGGCTCCGCGCGTCGTACGCGGAAGTGGGCGTCGCCGCGGCGGTCAGACCCCCGCGCGCCACTCCTCGCGGAGGAGGGCGTACTCGTAGGAGTCCGTCCACTCGCCCTTGGACCAGAAGTCGCCGAGCCGGTGGACCTCGCGGCGCATGCCGAGGCGCTCGCACAGGGCGGCGGAGCGGTGGTTGCGGGCGTCGAGGTTGGCCACGATGCGACGCAGGCCGTAGTGCTCGAAGCCGAGGCGCAGCACGGCGCGCGCCGCCTCGGTGGCGTAGCCGCGACCTGCGTGCCGGGGCAGGACCGTCCAGCCGATCTCCCCCTCGCTGAGGCCGGTGCCCTGGAGGATCAGGACCGAGTCGCCGACGACCTCGCCGTCGTGCTCGACGACCAGTCCGACGAACCTCCCGTCGCCGGGCTCGGACCGGCGGCGCACCATCTCCGCGACCTCGGCCGCGTTCATGGTGCCGCTGAGCAGCAGGCTGGTGTAGTCCTCGTCGGCCCACGCCTCCGCCATCGCGGCCTCGTCGCCGGCGCGGAAGGGCCGCAGCAGCAGGCGTTCGGTGGGCAACGGCCAGACCGGCGGGACCGGGCTGAGGAACTCCGCCCGTGGCGCGTCGACCCACCTCTCGCGCACCGTCGGCCCGCCGAAGCGGAGCCGGTCGTACGCCGTCATCGGCAGCAGGAGGGAGTCGAGGCCGGGCACGGCGAGCACCCCGTCGACCGCCTGACCGATCAAGCCGCGCCCGACCGGGTCGTGCGGGTCGCGGCGCAGGAGCTCGACGGCGGCGGCGGCCTCGGCGACCCGGCGGGTCTTCATCCGGATGCGGATCGGGGAGACCTCCTCGAGGCAGACGTACTGCCCCGACAGGTAGTGGCCCCATTCCGCCTCCCCGGTCGCGGGGTCGTCCGGCCAGAACGCCACGAACCAGTCCCGCAGCCGGTCGAGCCCGCCCGCGATCTCGGCGAGGCGCCCGTGCTCGGCGGGCACCATCGGCGTGCCGTCGGAGAGGACGTACGACGGCAGCGGGAGGCGGCCGGCCAGCATGTGCTCCATCGCCTCGGGCGTGGCCGCGACGAAGTGCTCGCGGACGTAGGCGTCGTCCGCGTCGGTCATCGGGTGGTCGCCGTTCACGGCGACGAAACGGTCCCGGACGGCCCCGACCAGGGCGTCGGTCAGCGCGTCATCTCCCACACCGTCAAGGCTGCCATGAACAGGCAGACGGCCGCACCCGCGTAGTGCAGCACGGAGAGGCGTACGCGCTGGAGCAGCAGGCGGCCGACGATGACCGCCAGCCCGGAGACGGCGAGCAGCGCGCCCCAGGCGCCGAGGAAGACCGACACCGGGTCGTCGTACTTGGCGACGAGCGAGATCGTCAGCAGCTGCGACAGGTCGCCCCACTCGGCCGCGAAGAGGACCAGGAAGGAGGTCACCACGACCTTGAAGCCGTGGGCGGTGGCGTCGGACTTGGCGGCGTACTCGTCCTCCTGGGCGGCCTCCTCGGCGTCGGCCGTGCGCGCGGCACGGTAGAGGATGATCGCGCCGATCGCGAACATGATCGCCGCGATCGTGTGGATCAGCTGCTCCGGCAGGAACGAGGCGACCTTGCCGATGCCGACCGCCACGGCCGTCTGCACCAGGAAGGCCAGCCCGACGCCGATCCAGACGAAGAGCGGACGCATCTTCGTCGACATCACCAGGGTGGCGATGAACGTCTTGTCGGGGAGCTCGACGACGAAGATGGCGCCGAAGGCGAGGGCGACGACGAGGGGATCGATCACCGGGCGAGTGTGTCAGCCGCCCGGAAGGGCCGGTCAGTCGGCCCGGAAGGGGTCGGCGGGGTAGACGCCGAGGACCTTCACCTCCGTGGTGAAGAACGCCAGCTCCTCCAGGGCGTTGCGCACGCCCGGGTCGTCGGGGTGGCCGTCGACCTCGGCGAGGAACTGGGTGGCGGTGAAGTGACCGTCGACCATGTAGCTCTCCAGCTTGGTCATGTTCACGCCGTTGGTCGCGAAGCCGCCGAGCGCCTTGTAGAGCGCGGCAGGCAGGTTGCGCACGTTGAAGATGAAGGTCGTCACGACCGGGCCGTTGCCGGCCGGGGCCTGCTCGAAGTCGCGGGACAGGACGACGAAGCGGGTGGTGTTGTGGTCCTCGTCCTCGATCTCCTCGCGGAGCACCTGGAGCCCGTAGATGTCCGCGGCCAGCGGCGGCGCGATCGCTGCCTGGGTGGGGTCGCCCGACTCCGCGACCTCGCGGGCCGCGCCCGCGGTGTCGCCCGCCACGACGGGGGTCAGGCCGAGCTCGCGGATCACGCCGCGGCACTGGCCGAGCGCGTGGACGTGGCTGTGCACGGTGCGCAGCGACTCGATGCTCGCCTCCGGCAGCGCCATCAGGGAGAACTGGATCCGCAGGAACCGCTCGCCCACGATGTGGAGGTCCGAGGTCGGGAGGAAGTGGTGGATGTCGGCCACCCGGCCGGCGATGGAGTTGTCGATCGGGATCATCGCCAGGTCGGCCTCGCCGGTCTCGACGGCCGCGAAGGCGTCCTCGAACGACGCGCACGGCAGCGGCTCCCAGTCGGGGTAGGCCTGCTGGCACACCAGGTGGGAGTTGGCGCCGGGCTCCCCCTGGTAGGCGATGCGTCGGGTCACGGCGGCGAGTCTTCCACGCAAGGCCGTGTCCGACCGGCCGTGACCAGTCGCCGAACATAGGGTTCGGGGGTGCTCGCCACCATCGCCGTCGTCCTCGCCGCCGTCGCCTGCGCGCTCGGCGCGCTCGCCCTCCGTCGTACGACGACACGCACCCGCGCCGAGGGGGTCGACGCGCTGCCCGAGGACGTCCACGGCCTGCGGCAGGAGGTCGCGGCCCTGAAGGCGGAGAGCGCCGACGCGCTGCGGCACCTCTCGGTCGTGCGCTACGACGCCTTCGGCGACGTCGGCGGCCACCTCAGCTGGAGCCTCGCCGTCCTCGACGATGCCGGCCACGGAGTTGTATTGACGTCAATTCATGGGCGCAGCGAGGCCCGCACCTACGCCAAGTCCATCTCCTCCTGGTCGTGCGAGCAGCAGCTCTCGCCCGAGGAGGAGGAGGCGATCGAGCACGCGCGTCCCCTTGGCGGCTGAGCGCGAGCGCAGCGAACACTCCGGTGCCTGAGGACGCCGTCGATCCTCGCAGCTCGCCGCCTGAGGCGCGCCTGCGTCGCGCCGCGTCCCGCGCGGTCGATCCCAGGGTGGCGGCAGATGGCAGGTGGGCAGCCCGGCGACGTGCGATGTGCCGCCACCCGCCCGCAGCCGGGGTTGCCCGTGACGGACCTCAGCGTGGCACGCGCACCAGCAGCCGGCCGTGGATGCACTCCATGTGCAGCTCCCGGCCCTCACCGATCGAGTCGCCGTCGAGCTGGCGGGGCGTGGGGGTCGATGCCTTGATCCGGACGCGCGAGCCGGTGCGGCGGTCGAGGGTCTCGTCGACGACGGGGCTCTTGCGCAGCACGCGCATCGCCACCGTGATCCACGACAGGAACTGCCGCGGATGGATGATCACCACGTCGAGGATGCCGTCGTCGAGCGTGGCG
>DASTPB010000043.1:0-16550 GCA_035762385.1 Nocardioides sp.
GCCCACCGGTCGGCGTCCTCGATCATCAGGTGCGCGTCGAGCGGCTGGGTGGCATGCCTGCTCAGCGCCTCGATGACGGGAAGGCCCAGGGTCAGGTTGGGGACGAAGTGGTTGTCCATCACGTCCACGTGCACCCAGTCCGCGCTGGGGATCCGGGCGACCTCGTCGGCGAGGCGCGACAGGTCGGCGTTGAGGATGCTCGGCGTGATCTGGATGCCCACGGGGTCGATCCTAGGCAGTGCCGCGGACCCCCGGCACGCCTAGTCCCCCTCGGGCTCGGGCGGCGCCTCGGCCCCCTCGGCCTCGTCGCGATCCGCCCACTCCAGGAGCGGCGCGATGTCGAAGGGGTGGTCGTCGATCGTGGCGTGCAGGTCGCCGATCCTGGCGTACCTGTCGGGCATCGTGAAGATGGTGAAGTCGTCGGGCTGGCAGTCGTCGACCTCGTCCCAGCGCACCGGCGCCGAGACACGGGCCTCGGGAACCCCCCGGACGGAGTAGGCGGCGGCGATCGTGTGGTCGCGGGCGTTCTGGTTGTAGTCGACGAAGAGCTGCGCGGGATCGCGGTCCTTGCGCCACCAGGCGGTGGTGACGTCTCCCCCGGCCCGCCGCTCGACCTCGCGCGCGAAGGCGAGCGCGCCGCGACGTACGTCCTGGAACCCGTGGTCGGGCGGGATCCGCACGTAGACGTGCAGGCCGGAGCCGCCGCTGGTCTTGGGGAAGCCGACGGCCCCCAGCTCGTCGAGCACCTCGTGGGCGACGTGGGCGACCCGCTGCACGGTGGCCCAGTCGCACGCGGGCCCCGGGTCGAGGTCGATGCGCCACTCGTCGGGCTTCTCGGTGTCGTCGCGCCGGCTGTTCCACGGGTGGAACTCGACGGTGGACATCTGGACCGCCCAGATGACGCTCCCGAGCTCGGTGACGCACAGCTCGTCGGCGGTGCGCTTCCACCGCGGGAAGAAGAGCTGGACCGTCTCGACCCACTCGGGCGCGCCGGCCGGGAGGCGCTTCTGGTGGACCTTGTCCCCCGCGAGGCCCTTGGGGAACCGGTGCAGCATGCACGGACGTTCGAAGAGCGCGTTGACGATCCCGTCGCCGACGGCCAGGTAGTACTGCACCAGGTCGAGCTTGGTGGCGCCGCCGGGTGCTCTGTCCGAAGGAGGGAAGTAGACGCGGTCGGGATTGGTCACCTTGACGACGCGGTCGTCGACCTCGATCTCGATGAACGGCGACGCCATGCCACGGAGCCTAGCCGGACGCGGCGCGGCCTCCCGGCGTCACGAGCGGCGTACGTCGCGGGTCCCCTACGGCGCGGAGGTCGCCACCGACTGCTGCTCGGGCTGGGGTGCCGGCTGCTGCTCGGGCTGCGGTGCCGGCTGGGGTGCCGGCTGGGGCTCAGGCTGCGGCGCCGGCTGCGGGTCGGGCTCAGGTGCCGACTGCGGCGCCGGCTGCGGTTCGGGCTGGGACGCCGGCTGCTGCTGTGCCGGCTGCTGCTGGGGCTGCGGTGCCGGCTGCGGGTCGGGCTGGGACGCCAGCGGCTGCGGTGCCGGCAGCTGAGGTGCCGACTGCTGCTGCGCGGGCTGGTGCGCGGGCTGCTGAGCCGTCTGCTGAGTCGTCTGCTGCTGAGTCGTCTGCTGCTGCGCGGGCTGCTGCTGAGCCGTCTGCTGCGGTGCGGCTGTCTGCTGCTGGCTCTCCTGGGCGCCGGACGGGTCCTTCGCAGGCGGGTCCGACGGGGTCTCCGAAGCAGTGTCCGGCGTGTTCTCCGGAGCAGTGGTGTCCGATGTGGTGTCCGGCGTGGTCTCCGGAGGCGTTCCCGGTGAGCCGGCCGGCTTGTCGACGGTCACCGTGACGACGTCGGACCAGCCCTCGTCGGCGTACTGGCTCTCGGGACGGTGCCACCGGTACTCGGTGGTCTCGGTGACGCGTACGACGACCTGCGCGACGCCGTCGCGGGAGGCGTAGACGGGGTTGCCGACCGGGGCCCACGCGCCGTCGGGCACGCGGGACTCGAGCACGAGCGGATCTCCGGTCACGCGCCCGGACCCGTCGGTGACGCGACCGGTGAGCTGGACCTCCTCGTCGGGACTGGCCTTCTTCTTGTCGGCCTCGATCGTCGTCGACAGCGTGACGCCCTCGAAGTCGAAGGTGGAGCCGGAGACGCGGATGGCGTCGAGGTTGAAGGCCTTGCCGTCGCAGCCGAAACCGGTGACCGCGAAGCCGTAGCCGTCGCCGTGGTCGGCGGCGAACTGCGCCGGGGTGGCGGAGCCGACCTCGTCGACGGTCGCGCCGGAGGCGAGGTCGACGAGCTCCCAGTCATAGGTCAGGGCGGCCGTGGACACCGTCGTCCAGGCTCCGGCCGGGACGGACACCCCTGCCCGACCGCGCCACGCGGTGCCGGTGGGACTCTGTCGGGTCACGGCCATCACCCACGAGACGCCCGCGCTGCCGCCCGTGGCGGCGGCCGCGACCGACGCGTCGACCTTGGCGAGCGACGAGAACGAGGCGTAGGGGCCGGATGCGCTGCCGGCTCCGGTCGGGACCAGTCCCAGGGACCGCCGTCCCATCGGAGCGGCGTACGGACCGAGGTTGATGCGGGACGAGGGGGCAGCCGCGCTGCCGAGGAGCTCGGTGCACCCCACGTAGGTGAGGTAGACGTCGGGGTCCCCTGTGGCGGGGCCGGACAGCGTGCGAGACCCGCTGGCAGCCTGTGCAGGACTGCCGACCGCCGTCGCCCCCACGGTCAAGGTCAGGGTCGTGGCGGCCAGGGCCGTCTTGATGGTGCGCACGTGCATGATTTCCGCTCCCGTGACACGGGCACCCCTCCGGTGCGCCGAGCTCACCCCATCATGCGGGGCGCGGGAAGCGATGTGAACCGCGGGTGCCTGGAAGTCACCCATATTGGTGGTCGGCTCCCCGTGGCACTGCACAACCCAGGGACGACCGGGGTGCAGGAGCCGTGGTCAGGCCCTGCGGCGCAGCGTGGCCGCGAACATCGCGTCGGTTCCGTCGCGGTGCGGCCACAGCTGGAAGCGGTCGACCTCGTCGGTGTCGCCCCGGCGCGCGAGCACGGCTCGTACGACGTCGACGGTCTCTGCGACGACGGGCGAGCAGGTCGCGTAGACCACCACGCCGCCCGGTCGTGCCGACTCGAGCGCGGAGTCGAGCAGCACCTGCTGGATGCCGACGAGCTCCGCCACGTCGCGGGGCGTACGACGCCAGCGCGACTCGGGACGTCGCCGGAGCGCGCCGAGACCCGAGCACGGTGCGTCGACCAGCACCCGGTCGAACGAGCCGGGGAGCCAGGCGGGACGCATGCCGTCCCCGGCGACCACGTGGGCCGTGTCCTCCGGTGTCGCCCGCAGGGCGGACGAGACGAGCGCAGCACGGTGGGGCTGTCGCTCGTTGGCCACGACCACGGCACCCCGCTGCGCGGCGAGGGCCGCGAGCAGGGCCGCCTTGCCTCCCGGGCCCGCGCACAGGTCGAGCCACCGCTCGTCACGGCCGTCGACCTCCGCGTCCGCGAGCGCGAGCGCGACGAGCTGCGAGCCCTCGTCCTGGACGCCCGCTCGTGCCTCGGTGACAGCGGGGACTGCGGCTGGGTCGCCACCTGCCAGGGTCACGGCGTACGGCGACCGGCCGGTGCGGGTGCCCCCGGCCGCCTCGAGCTCGTCGACGGTCGCCATCCCGGGCCGGGCGACGAGCGTGACCCGCGGCGGGGCGTTGTCGGCCTCCAGCAGCGCGTCGAGCTCGTCGTCGTTGCCCAGCGACTCGGTCAGGGCCTCTGCCAGCGCGTCGACGACCCACCGGGGGTGGGACCGGGCGACGGCGAGGTGGCCGTGCAGGTCGCCCTGCCGCTCGGGCGCCACCTCGTCGACCCAGCCGGCGAGGTCGCGGCGACTGATCGTGCGCAGGACGGCGTTGACCAACCCGGCGGGTCCCCGGCCGACGCTGGTGCGGACGAGGTCGACGCTGGTCGAGATGGCGGCGTGGTCCGGGACCCGCATCGAGAGCAGCTGGTGCGTCCCGAGACGCAGCACGTCACGCACCTCGGGCTGCAGCCGCGGCTTGGTGAGGCAGGCGTCGATCACCGCGTCGTACAGCCCGTGCATCCGGATGGCGCCGGACGACAGCTCGGTCGCCAGCGCGGCGTCGCGGCCGGTGAGCCCGTGCTTGCGCAGGACCTGTGGCAGGACGAGGTTGGCGTAGGCGTCGTCCGAGCGCACGGCGGTCAGCACGTCGAGCGCCGCGCGGCGCGCCTTGTCGACCGGACGGCGGCGGTCACTCACCGAGGTGCTCCCGCACGAGCTTCCTCGGCGCCTTGGCCGCCCACGCGTCGGTGATGATCTCCTCCAGCTCGTCGCGCCCGATCTCCCCGAGCCGGGACAGCTGCACGAGCACGGCGGCGTAGCCGTTGAAGTGGTCGATGGTGAAGAACGGCGTCGACCCGTCCGCGACCAGGGCGTGCTTCTCCACCTCGGTCGGCGTCGTGATCACCACCAGGTCGTCGTACATCTCCCCCGTCTCGGGGTCGACCGCGGTCCTGTGCGGCGCGCGGTAGAGGACGAACCCCTTCCCCTTGTCGCCGCGCGGCACCTTCCAGGTCGGCCGGTCGCCCCACGAGATGCCGAGCTCGGTCTCCGGCAGGCTGCCGCAGATCTCGTCGACGTCCTCGGGACGAGCGGGCCGGCTCACGAGGTGGGGTCCTGCTCGCCGAGGCGGACGCCCGACTCGAGGCGCACGCCGCGGGCCCAGTCGGCGGCGCCCATCTGCTTCTTGCCGAAGGCCTTCACCTGCCCGAGCTCGACGGGCGCGGTGGCGGTGCCGACGTAGACCGCGTTCTTGGTGACCTCCAGGACGCCCGGCTCCAGTGGGTCGCGGTCGACCGGGCGCACCGGCCCGATCTTGACCCGTTCGCCCTCGAAGGTGCTCCAGGCGCCGGGGGCGGGCTCGCAGGCACGCACCTGCCGGTCGATGGCGACCGCCGGGTGCGTCCAGTCGATGCGGGCGTCCTCGACGAGGATCTTGGGCGCGAACGAGACGCCGTCCTCCTGCTGCTCGCGTGCCTCGAGGGTGCCGTCCTCGATCCCGTCGAGCGTCTGCACCAGCAGGCCGGCGCCCCCTTCGGCGAGGCGGGCGAGGAGGTCGCCGGCGGTGTCGGTGGGCCGCACCCGCTCGGTCATCACCCCGAAGACCGGTCCGGCGTCGAGCGCCTTCACGATCCTGAAGGTCGTCGCGCCGGTGACCTCGTCACCCGCCCAGATCGAGTGCTGAACCGGTGCCGCGCCGCGCCACGACGGGAGCACGGAGAAGTGCAGGTTGATCCAGCCGTGCGGCACCAGGTCGAGCGCCGACTGCGGCAGCAGGGCGCCGTACGCCACGACCGGGCAGGCGTCGGGCCGGAGGGTGGCGAGTGCCTCCTGGAAGTCGGGGTCGCGGGGGTGCTCGGGCTTCAGGACGGGTACGCCGATCTCCTCCGCGCGCTGGGCGACGGGGCTGGCGACCAGCCTGCGACCGCGCCCGCTCGGGGCGTCGGGTCGGGTGACGACGCCGACGAGGTCGTGCCGGCTGGCCGCGACCGCGTCGAGGGCGGGAACGGCGACCTCGGGGGTGCCGGCGAAGACGACGCGCATCAGGAGCAGACCTTCATCGGGCGAATCCGTTCGTCGGGTGGGGGCTGAACCGGACCGTCGGCCGCTCGAGGCCAAACCACTCGGACTCCCGGATCTCCTTCATCGCCGCCTTGCGCGCGGCGGTGTCGAGCTTGTCGATGAAGAGGATCCCGTCGAGGTGGTCGGTCTCGTGCTGCATGGCCCGGGCCAGGAGCTCGGAGGCCTCGATCCGCTGTGGCTCGCCGTGCATGTCGAAGCCGGTCGCGACCACCGACAGTGCCCGCAGGCAGTCGTAGGTGAGCTCGGGCAGGGACAGGCAGCCCTCCGCGCCGTCCTGGGTCTCGTCCGAGAGCTCCAGGGAGGGGTTGACCAGGTGGCCGACCTCCCCGTGGACGTTCCAGGTGAACACCCGCAGGCCCACGCCGATCTGCGGCGCCGCCAGACCGGCCCCCGGCGCGGCCAGCATCGTGTCGGTCAGGTCGGTGACGAGCTGGCGGAGCTCGCGGTCGAAGGAGTCGACCTCGACCGCGCGCTGGCGGAGCACGGGGTCCCCGAAGAGACGGATGGGCTGGACGGCCACGGGGCTCCTTCGCTCGACGGGGACGGGGCGGCTGCGGTCGGGCAGTGGCCAAGTCTAGGGAGACGTCCTCGCGGACGTCATGGCGGCAGGTTGCCGGGGCAGCCACGCGCCATGACGTCGATGGCGTACGTCATGGGCGCCGGTCGCCGGGGCAGCCACCCGCCATGACGTCGGTGGCGTACGTCATGGGCTCCGGTCGCCGGGGGGCAGCCGCCCGCCATGACGTCGGTGGCGTACGTCATGGGCGCCGGTCGCCGGGGCAGCCGCCCGCCATGACGTCGGTGGCGTACGTCGTGGGCGCGGAGGCGCTGGCCGGGCGGGACGGTTCAGATCGAGAGCGGGTCGACCTGGATCCGGACGGGGTCGAGCTTGCGCGCCGAGCGCACCCGCTGGAGGTCGCCGAGCGAACGGGACAGCGCCTCGCCGCTCGACCGGGGCACGCGGAGCAGGACGCGGTGCTCGTCGTCCGTCGGCACCGGGCCCAGCACCTCCGCCCCGGCGGGCAGGTCGAGCAGGTGCAGGACGTCGTCGAGCGCTCCGAGGTCGCCCGTCACCGTCGCCAGCCGCGCCGCAGGTGGGAGGTGGGCCAGCGAGCGCTCCTGCGCCTCACGGCGGGCGAACCCGGCCGGATCCCAGCGCACGAGAGCCTGCAGCGCCGGGTGGGCCGGGTCGCCGACGGCCACGACGTGCCCACCGCGACGTACGAGCGCTGCCGCGTTGAGCCACCGCCGCAGGGCCTCCTCGGCAGCCCGCAGGTCGTCGCGGGCCAGGCTCAACCACGTGTCGAGGACGACGACCGCCGCGTATCCCCCGTCTGCGACGGGTTCGGCTCCGACGGTGGCAACGACCAGGTCCGCGGAGGCACCGACCCGGTCGACGACCCGCTCGCCGCTCGAGCTGCGGACGGTGGTGCCCGGGAACATCCGGCCGAGCTCCTCGGCGGTCCGCGCCTCGCCGCGCACCGGTGCACGCAGGCCGTGGCCCCCGCAGGTCGCGCACGTCCACGCGGTCTCGACGTGGCCGCACCACCGGCAGCGCGGCGGAACCGCGGGTCCGTCGATCACCAGGGGCCCGGTGCAGGCGGAGCACCGGGCGGGTGCGCGGCACGTGTCGCAGGCCAGGGATGCGGCGTAGCCGGCGCGCGGAGTCTGCACGAGCACCGGGCCGGTCGCGAGACCGGTCCGGATGGCGTCATAGGCGGCGCGCGGGACGCGGGTGCCGACGGATCGGTCCTCGGCCGGCACGACCTCGACCCGGGCCCGCTGTCGCAGCACCTCGCGGGGTACGGCGAGCTCGTGCGCCCACCCGGTGGCGACCAGCTGTTCCGCCTCCGGGGTGCGCGCGACACCGCCGAGGAGCATCGCCGTCGCCTGCTGCTCGGCACGGGCGAGGAGCACCTCCCGGGTGTGGGGGTAGGGCGCGCGCGGCTCCGCGTGCAGGTCGTCGCCGTCGTCCCACAGCACCACCAGCCCGAGGTCGCGCACGGGGGCGAACGCGGCCGATCGGGTGCCGACGACGATCCGTCGGGCCCCGCGCGACACCGCCAGGAAGTCGCGGTAGCGCGCGGCCGGGCCTCCGTCGGCGGTCAGGCAGACGTGGTGCCCCTCCCCCATCCGGTCCGCCAGCGCAGCACCGACCCGCGCGACGTCGCGCCGGTCCGGGACGCACACGAGCGCGCCCCGCCCGCCGGCGTACGTCCTGAGCACCGCCTCGGCGACCATGGCCGGCCAGTCGTCGCCCGGGGCAGCTCCCCAGACCGCTCGCGGCGATCGGCCGGACGCGAGGTGGCGGAGGAACGCGTCGGCGTGCGGCACCTCGGACCAGGCCGTCGGTGCCTCGACCGCCGGACGGTCCGGTGCGGGCGCGGACGCGGCCTTCTCGGTCGCGGCGTGGCGCGGAGGCACGGCCAGGCGGAGCACGTCGGACCGCGCACCGGCGTACCTCCTCGCGAGGACATCGCTGAGCTCGGCGATCTCGGGCGCGAGCACCGGCTCCGGGCTCACCACGCGGCGGAGCGGCTGGAGCGCGCCGGTGTGGTCGGTGTGGGACGTGCGCTCGACGACGTAGCCGTCGACGTCCTGGCCGGCGAAGCGGACCTTCACCCGCGCACCGGGGACCGCGGTCTCGGCCATCACCGTCGGGACGGCGTAGTCGAACGGCCGGTCGAGGTGGGCCAGCGCGATGTCGACCAGGACACGCGCGACGGGGTCGGTCTCGGCGGGCTGCCACGCCGCGGCCTTCCGGCGCCGGGTGGCGGCCGCCTTGGCCTTCGCATCGTCGACGGCAGCACGAAGCCCCGGAAGCATCTCGGCCTCCGGGGCTTCGTCGTACGTCATGCTGCCGATTCTGTCAGCGCGCCCCGACAGCCGGACTTGTAGGGGAAGTCTGACACCTGGAGGGGGTTGTAAACCCCTCCAAGTGACGAAGTCCCCGCACGTGCGGGGACTTCGTCAGAGGCAGGGCCAATGGCAGAGACCGGCCGTCAGAGGCCGGCGGCCGCCTTCAGCTTCTCGGCGCGGTCAGTCGACTCCCAGGTGAAGTCAGGGAGCTCCCGGCCGAAGTGGCCGTAGGCCGAGGTCTGCGCGTAGATCGGGCGGAGCAGGTCGAGGTCGCGGATGATCGCGGCGGGGCGGAGGTCGAAGACCTCGAGCACGGCGTCCTGGATCTTCTCGTCCGGGACGACACCGGTGCCGAAGGTCTCGATGAACACGCCGACGGGCGCGGCCTTGCCGATGGCGTACGCCACCTGGGCCTCGCAGCGGCGGGCCAGGCCGGCGGCCACGACGTTCTTGGCGACCCAGCGCATCGCGTAGGCGGCCGAGCGGTCCACCTTCGAGGGGTCCTTGCCGGAGAAGGCACCGCCGCCGTGGCGGGCCATGCCGCCGTAGGTGTCGACGATGATCTTGCGGCCGGTCAGCCCGGCGTCACCCATCGGGCCGCCGATGACGAACGTGCCGGTCGGGTTGACCAGCATCCGGTAGCCCTCGGAGGGCAGGTCGACGTCGGCGAGCACGTGGTCGATGACGTGCTGCTTGATGTCGGCCTCGAGCGTGGCGTGGTCGACGTCGGGGTCGTGCTGGGTCGAGAGCACCACCGTGTCGATGCGCAGCGGGCGGTCGTCCTCGTCGTACTCGATGGTGACCTGGGTCTTGCCGTCGGGACGGAGGTAGGCGAGCGTGCCGTCCTTGCGGACCTCGGTGAGCCGCTGCGCGAGGCGCTGGGCGATGGTGATCGGGAGCGGCATGAGCTGCGGGGTGTCGTCGCAGGCGTAGCCGAACATGAGGCCCTGGTCGCCGGCGCCGCGCTTGTCGAGCTCGTCCTCCGACGAGCCGACCCGCGACTCGTGGCCGGCGTCGACACCGGCGGCGATGTCGGTGGACTGGGCGCCGATCGCAACCTGGACGCCGCAGGTGTGACCGTCGAAGCCCTTGTCGGAGGAGTCGTAGCCGATGTCGAGGATCGCCTTGCGGACGATGTCGGCGACCGGGGCGTAGGCGCCCGTGCGCACCTCGCCGGCGACGACGACGAGGCCGGTGGTCAGCAGCGTCTCGACCGCGACGCGCAGGTTGGCCTTGTCGGGGTCCTCGGCCATCAGGTGGTCGAGGACCGAGTCGCTGATCCGGTCGGCGATCTTGTCCGGGTGCCCTTCGGTCACGGACTCGGAGGTGAACAGGCGTCCAGCCACGTTGCTCTCGATTCTTCTCTGGAACGGTCGTAGTGAAACCTACCTGCCGACCAGCATCCGGGATGGATGTCTCAGTCGGCGAATCGCCGGGAGACCTCGTCCCAGATGACGTGGGCGAGCGCGGTCTTGGACCCGCGCGGAACCTTCACGGCGGCTCCGTCGGCGGCCAGGACGACCGCCTCGTTGTCGGCGCTGCCGAACACGGCTCCCCCGCTCACGTCGTTGACGACGAGGAGGTCGCAGCCCTTGCGGGCCAGCTTGGCGCGACCGAGCTCGAGCACGGAGCCGGTGGCGTCACCGGTCTCGGCGGCGAAGCCGACGATGACGGCAGCCGCACGGGCACGGTCGTGGGAGATCTCGGCGAGGATGTCGGGGTTCTGCACCAGCTCGATCGCCGGTGCCGACCCGTCGTCGGACTTCTTGATCTTGGCCTCGCTCACCGACGTGGGCCGGAAGTCGGCGGGGGCCGCCGCCATCACGACGGCATCGGCGGTGGCGGTCGCGGCGACGACCGCCTCGCGCAGCTGCTCGGTCGTCTCGACGCGTACGACGCTGACGCCGGCCGGGTCCGGCAGCGTGACGTTGGCGCTGACCAGGGTCACGTGAGCGCCGCGCGAGGCAGCGGCCCGGGCGAGGGCGTAGCCCTGCAGCCCGGAGGACCGGTTGCCGAGGAAGCGGACGGGGTCGAGGTACTCGCGGGTGCCGCCGGCGGAGACGACCACCTTGCGACCGGAGAGGTCCTGGGTGGCGTCGGTGCCGCGGTCGAGCAGCCCGCGCACCAGCTCGTAGATCTCAGCCGGCTCGGGGAGGCGTCCCTTGCCGGTGTCGGCACCGGTGAGACGGCCCACGGCCGGCTCGATGACGACGGCACCGCGCTCGCGGAGGGTGGCGACGTTGGCCTGCGTCGCGGGATGCTCCCACATCTCGGTGTGCATGGCCGGGGCGAAGACCACCGGACAGCGGGCGGTGAGCAGCGTGTTGGTGAGCAGGTCGTCGGCGAGGCCGTTCGCAGCACGGGCGAGGAGGTCGGCGGTCGCCGGTGCCACCACGACCACGTCGGCCTGCTGGCCGATGTGGACGTGGGGCACGGCGTGGACGTCGGTCCACACGTCGGTTGCGACGGGCTTGCCCGACAGCGCCGACCAGGTGGGCGCGCCGACGAACTGCAGCGCCGAGGCCGTGGGCACGACGGTCACGTCGTGGCCGGACTCCGTGAAGCGGCGGAGCAGCTCACAGGCCTTGTAGGCGGCGATGCCGCCGGTGACCCCCAGGACGACCTTCGCGGTCACCGAGAGGCTCGCGTCACTCCGTGGCGTCGCCGGCAGCAGCCTCGGCGGCAGCGGCCTCGGCGGCGGGGTCGATGTCCTCGCAGGTCAGGAGGTCGTCGTTGATCTCGCGGAGCGCGATCGACAGCGGCTTCTCCTGCACGTGGGTGTCGACGAGCGGGCCGACGTACTCCAGGAGGCCCTCGCCGAGCTGGGAGTAGTAGGCGTTGATCTGGCGGGCACGCTGGGCGCTGTAGAGCACCAGCTTGTACTTGCTGTCGGTCTTGGTGAGCAGGTCGTCGATCGAGGGGTTGGTCACGCCCTCGGCGGCGATGGTGGGAGAAGCCACGGTGTGGGTGCCTCGCTAGTCAGATGTGGATGGAGCAGGTCCAACCATCAAGGTTACCAACTCGTCCGCGGCGGCGTGAACTTCGTGGTTGACGATGGTGACGTCGAACTCGCTCTCGGCGGCCAGCTCCGCCCGCGCCGTCTCGAGCCGGCGCTCCCGCTCGGCCTCGGTCTCGGTGCCGCGGCCCACGAGGCGGCGTACGAGCTCCTCCCACGACGGCGGCTTGAGGAAGACGAACAGCGCCTCGGGCATCGTCTCGCGCACCTGGCGCGCGCCCTGCAGGTCGATCTCCAGCATCGCGGGGTGGCCGGACGCCAGCGCCAGGTCGACCGGGCCCCGGGGCGTGCCGTAACGCGCGGCCTTGTGCACCACCGCCCACTCGAGCAGGTCGCCCTTCTCGATCATGGCGTCGAACTCCTCGTCGGAGACGAACCAGTAGTGCACGCCGTTCTCCTCCCCGGGACGGGGAGACCGCGTGGTGGCGGACACCGAGATCCAGACCTCGGGGTGCGTCTCGCGCACCGCGGCGGCGACCGTGCCCTTGCCGACGGCCGTCGGGCCGGCGAGGACGATCAGCCGGGAGCGGGTGGGGGCGTTGCCGGGCGAGCCGGCGGCGGGCGTCTCCGCCAGGGTGTCGGAGGTGTCGGTCACGAGGCGTCGGGGCCGAACTCACGCTCGAGCGCAGCGACCTGCTTGACGCCCAGCCCGCGGACCCGGCGGCTCTCGGCGATGCCGAGGCGCTCCATCACCTGGCGCGCACGCACGCGACCGAGTCCGGGCACCGACTGGAGGAGCTCGACGACGCGCATCTTGCCGATGACCTCGTTGGTCTGGCCTTCGTGGAGCACGTCGACGATCGAGCCACCGGAGTTCTTGAGGCGGTTCTTCACCTCGGCCCGCTCGCGTCGGGAGGCCGCAGCCTTGTCGAGGGCTGCCTGGCGCTGCTCGGGCGTCAGAGGGGGCAAGGCCACGAAAACAGGTCCTTCTGGTGGGTCCGGCGGGGGTCCGAGATGGTGCGGGTCAATCTAGTCAGATCGCGACGGGGCAGGCAATCGAGCCCACCTGAGCACGCGCGCCGCGTGAGGTTCACGACAGAGCTGCACCTCACGACAGGGAAAGGGTCCCGCTGGAGCTTCTCCGGCGGGACCCTTCGCGACCCGAGGCCACCTCGTGGGCAGATCAGGTGTGGTTGGGGCCGTGGTGGTGGGCTCCGTGGTGGTGGCTGCCGTTGTCGTCGGCACCGTTGTGGTGGGTGCCGTTGTGGTGGGTGCCGTTGTGGTGGGTGCCGTGGTGGTGGACGCCGTTGTCGTCGGCACCGTTGTGGTGGGTGCCGTGGTGGTGGGTGCCGTGGTGGTGCCCGGGACCATCGTCGGCCCCGTGGGAGGCGAACGCGCCCCCCATGGGTGCGGCGAGGACGAGGACGGCTGCGGCGGCGAGGGCGGCGGAGGTGCGGCTGATGTTCATGGGTGGTCTTCCTTCGGATCGGGTGGTTGTGCTGATACCCACAGCCTCCTCGCGCCGTCGCCCGCGGTCGAGATGGACGATCGTGCTAGGACCCGTGCCAGGACCGTGCTAGGACCCCTGCGCGGGGACTCTCAGCGCGACAGCGGGGTCCCGCAGACGTCGAGCGCGTGCTGCTCGACGGCGGCCATCGCCTCGACGGTGCGCTGCGCGCCGACGGCCCGGGCCGACGCCTCGATCTCCTTGCGGTCGTCGTCGGTGAGGCCGACCGGCGGATCCTCGGCGGAGTACGTCGACGGGTCGACGCCGCGGTCGGACAGCACCTGCTCGAGGTCGCGGAGGGGACCGACGACCGAGTCCCAGTCGTCGACGATGTCGCGCGGCGCCTTCTCACGCAGGTCGTCGTAGGCGTCGAGCGCGCCGAAGATGGCTGCCGGGTCGTCAGCCGCGGCGAGGTCGGTCAGCTCCGCCTGGTGCTCCTCGACCGCGTCGCAGTAGTCGGCCTGCGGGTCGTTCGAGCAGCCGCCCGCAGCCAGGGTGGCGAGCAGGGCCACGACGGGGAACAGCTTCACGCACCCAACCCTTGCACGGCGTCGTTGCCGCGCCGGGCCGCGTCACGGAGGGCGGTGCGGTCCGGTCCGGCAGCGAGCACCTCACGCGACGAGCTCGGGAGCGACCACCGGGCGGCCGCCCCGAAGATCCGGCCGAGGTCGTCGACGGTGCCGCCCTGGGCGCCGTAGCCCGGCACGAGGAACGGGCCGTTGATGTCGAGGTCCTCCTCGGTCGCGCCGATCGTGGCGCCCACGACCGCACCGAACGAGCCCACCGGGTCGTCGCCGGCGTTGAGGGTGCGCAGGTGCCCGAGCACGGTGCCGGCCACCGTTGCGTCCCCGGTGCGGGCGTGCTGGACCTCCGGGCCCTCCTTGTTGGACGTCAGTGCGAGGACGAAGAGGCCGCCCCCGTGCCGGCGGCACGCCTCCACCATCGGGTCGAGCGAACCGAAGCCGAGGTAGGGACTGGCGGTGATCGCGTCCGAGCCGAGCGGTGAGGTCGGGTCGAGGTAGGCGTCTGCGTAGGCCTGGCTCGTCGACCCGATGTCACCGCGCTTGACGTCGAGCAGCACCAGCGCGCCGGCGGCACGGGACTCGGCGATCACGCGCTCCAGGACGGCGATGCCGCGGCTGCCGAAGCGCTCGTAGAACGCGCTCTGGGGCTTGACCACGCTGACCTCGGGCGCCACGGCCTCGACGACGGTGAGCGCGAACCGCTCCAGGGAGGCGACGTCGTCCGTCAGGCCCCACTGGTCGAGCAGGCCGGCGTGCGGGTCGATCCCGACACAGAAGCGGCCCCTCTCCTCGATCGCCTGGGCCAGCCGGGTGCCGAACGGGGTCATGCGTCCTCCTGCGTCATGGGGGCGAGCGAGGCCCGGAGCCGGGCCACGGTGGTCGGGTCGTGGAGCAGCGCGGTGCCGACCTGCACGGCGCTCGCACCGGCGTCGAGGTAGGCCCTGGCGCTGGCATCGTCGTGCACGCCACCGCAGCCGATGACGGGTACGTCGGGCAGGGACCGGTGGACCTCGGCGACGCACCGCAGGGCGATCGCAGCGATCGCCGGGCCGCTGAGGCCGCCGGCCCGACCGTCGGGGAACGCCGCGGGCACCGCGTTGCCGACGACGACGGCCGTCGCGCCGGCCTCGTGGCACGAACGGGCGCCCTCGACGATCCGTGACACGTCGGGGCGCAGCTTGGCGAGCACGGGACGGTCGCTGGGGAACTCGCGGCGCACGGCGGCGATGACGCTGGCCGAGTGGTAGGGCTCGCGCACCTCGAACAGGCCGGCGCCCGCCTCGTCGGGGGCACCCACGTTGACCTCCAGCCCGGCCACGCCCGGCGCGCGGCTGAGGCGGCGGGCGAGGTCGGCGTACTCCCCCATCGTCGAGCCGGCGATCGACACGAAGACCTGCGCGCCGGCGCGGACGAGCCACGGCAGCTCGGTCGCGAGGAAGTGCTCGAGGCCCGGGTTGGGGAGGCCGACGGCGTTGACCAGCCCGCCGGGCACCTCGACGACGCGGGGGCCGGGAGCGCCGGCGCGGGCGTCGAGGGTGATCGAGCGGGTGACCAGGTCGAGGCCGGCCAGCCCGTCGGGTCCGGCGTACGGCTCGAGCTCGCGCCCGGTACCACCGCACCCGGAGGCGACCATCACGGGGCCTGGCAGCCGACCGAGCGCGCTCACTTCTCGTCCCCCAGGGCGTCCCACCGGACCCGGTCGCCGCGCACGACCGGCCCCTCGGTGCAGGCGCGCACGACGCGTTCGACGCCGTCCTCGCCTACGACGGGCAGGGGGCAGCCGTGGCACAGTCCGGTCCCGCACGGGGTGGGGGTCTCGACCGCGACCTGGCTCCAGGCGCCGGCGCGCTCGGCGGCGGCAGCCGCGCTGTGGAGCACGGCGTGGGGGCCGGCGGCGTACACGACGTCGGCGTCGCTGCGGCGGACGAGGTCGTCGACGTGGTCGGCGACGGTGCCGCGCTGGCCGACGGAGCCGTCGGCGGTGAGGACGGTGACCGAGCGCGCGGAGCGCCGCGCCTCGAGCGCGGACAGCAGGCGTGCCTCGTCGGGCGCGGAGACGACCAGCGAGACCCCGCAGCCGCGCTCGCGGAGGCGCTCGGCGAGCGGGAAGAGCGGGGCCGCGGCGTATCCCTCACCGACCAGCAGGCACGACACGGCCTCCCGGGGCAGCGCGAACGGCCGACCGAGGGGGCCGGTGATCGCGATCCGCGCCCCGACCGGTTGTGCGGCGAGCCACGCGGTGCCGCTCCCCCGCTCCGCGACGACGACGTCGAGGGTGGGACCGAACGCGCTGGACGCCCGGACCCGGTGCACCCACAGCGCCCGCCGAGCCGTGTGGCCGGCGACACTGACCGCGACGAAGTTGCCGGCCCGGAACCGCTCGGGCACGCCGGGGGCGGTCAGGGTCAGGTGGCGGTAGCCGCCGACCCGCTTGGTGGCGACCACCTCACCGTCCACGTGCACGCTCGGATGCAGGTGGGGGTGGGCCGGTGCCGGGTCGTCAGCCATCCGTGGCGAGACCCCGGACGATGCGCCGCGGCCACAGCGGGCCCTCGTAGACGAACGCGGTGTAGCCCTGGAGCAGGTCCGCGCCGGCCGCGAGCCGCCGGCGTGCGTCGTCGACGGTGGTGATGCCGCCGACGCCGATGAGGGTGAGGTCGGCCCCGACGCGCCCACGCAGGAGGCGTACGACGTCCTCCGAGCGCTGGGTGAGCGGCCGTCCGCTCAGGCCACCGGCCCCGACCTGCTCCACCCGGGACGCCGCCGTGGCGAGGCCGTCGCGGCTGATGGTCGTGTTGGTCGCGATGATGCCGTCGAGCCCGCTGGCGAGCGCGAGGTCGGCGACGGCGAGGACGTCGTCGTCGCTGAGGTCGGGCGCGATCTTCACCAGCAACGGAACCCGGTCGTCGGGTCGCGCCTGGTCGGCGCGACGACGGACCGCCGCGAGGATCGGCTCGAGCTTCTCCACGGCCTGCAGGTCGCGCAGGCCGGGCGTGTTGGGCGAGGAGACGTTGACGACGAGGTAGTCGGCGAACCGG
>DASTPB010000044.1:0-27218 GCA_035762385.1 Nocardioides sp.
GCTCGTCTGCCCGGGTGATGAGTTCGCGCGCCCACCGCCGTCACACCTGGTGACAGGACCACGACGGACGGAAGGATGAGCGATGACCATCGACATGCGCACCGAGCGAGCAGGGGAGGCGGTCGGCGTGGGCACGCTGCAGGACGTGGACGAGAGCGCCTTCGCGGACCTCACCGAGCGCCACCGCCGCGAGCTGCACGTCCACTGCTACCGCATGCTCGGGTCGTTCCAGGACGCCGAGGACGCGGTGCAGGAGACCTTCCTCAAGGCCTGGCGGGCCCGGGACACGTACGAGGGGCGCTCCACGGTGCGGGCGTGGCTCTACCGCATCGCCACCAACACCTGCCTCGACCTGCTCGGCCGGCGCCGACCGGAGCCGGCGAGCGGCGGTGAGGCGAGCTGGCTGCAGCCCTACCCCGACAGCCTCCTCGACGAGCTGCCTGCGGACGCTGCCGACGACCCGGAGAGCAAGGCGCTCGCGCGGGAGACGATCGAGCTGGCGTACGTCGTCGCGGTGCAGCACCTGGCCCCGCGTCCGCGTGCTGCGCTCATCCTGCGCGACGTGATGGGCTGGCCGGCCAAGGAGGTGGCCGACCTGCTCGGCGACTCGGTGAACTCCGTCAACAGTGCGTTGCAGCGGGCCCGCGCCGGCATGCGCGAGCACCTGCCCAGCGAGCGCCAGGAGTGGACCGGCGACAAGGGCGACGTCGGCAACCGTGACCTCGTACGCCGCTTCATCGACGCCAGCGTGGCCGCCGACATCGACACGGTCGCCGGCATGCTCCGCGAGGACGTCCGCTACTCGATGCCCCCGTGGGAGGGCCTCCTCGTCGGCCGGGACGCCGTCGTCGCGGACTGGACCGCCAACGGCTTCCCGGAGATGACCGGCCTCCGCGCGGTCCCGACGTCGGTGAACCGCCAGCCGGCGGTCGCCCACTACCGCTGGGACGAGCAGCAGGGGGCGCACCTCCCGCTCACGATCGACGTGCTGCGCGTCTCGGGCGGCGAGGTCACCGAGGTCACCATCTTCGGTGCGGAGCGGTTCGAGTCGCTGGGCCTGCCCGACCGCCTGACCGACCCGGTGGCCGAGCGTCCCGCGACCGAGGACAGCGAGCGATGAGCCGCGGATCGCGGCTCGCCGTCACCGGGCTCGGTGCCGCGCGGTGGCCGCAGCGGCCCTCAACGCTGTCGTCGCCGCCCTCGCCCGCGCCGCCGGCGTCGACCTCGAGGTCTCGGGGGGCGAGGCCATCCCGGTGTCGGGCATCGCGTTCGTCACCGTGGTCCTCTCCGCCCTGGGCCTGCTCATCGCAGCGGCTCTGTCGCGGTGGAGCGACAGCCCGGTGCAGTGGTGGCTGCGCACGACGGTGGCGCTGACGGCGGTCTCGCTCGCGCCGCCCTTCCTGGCGGCCGCCGACGCAGCCACGGCGGTGACCCTCGTCGTGCTGCACCTGCTGGCTGCAGCGGTGGTGGTCCCGGCCGTCGCCCGGACCCTCCGCGCCCCGGCCTGAGCCGAGGCCGGGGACGGCTTCCCCTCGCCGGGGCGGGTCGCGTGGGACGCCTGGGGTGGTGACGCCGGCGAACGCTGGGTCGGCACGATCGACACCGACTGACACCGGAGCGGGACCACCCGGTCGAAGTACCCGCTCGTGCGGGGACTTCGTCACTTGAAGGCCGTTGCAACCCCCACCAAGTGACAGATTCCCCCTCCCAGTCCGCGTGGGCGCGACGGGGAGGGTGCCTCACGACGACCCCTGGGGGTGAGCCGACCACCCCCGAGCCATCACTAGTGTCTCGGGCGATCATGCGCAGCGACGACCCCAGCGGCGATCCCCGGATCCTCACGCTGACCTACACCAGCTCGACCACCGACCTGATGTCGGTCACCCAGCTCGTCGAGCTGATCGAGCAGATCCGCCCGAAGAACGAGCGTCTCGGCGTCACCGGGCTCCTGCTCTACAGCGGCGGCAACGTGATCCAGACCCTCGAGGGGACGTCGCACGCCGTCTACGAGGTGTTCGACGCGATCCGCGCCGACACCCGCCACGGCGACGTACGTCTCGTGGACCGGCGCTACGTGGCCGACCGGTCCTTCGGCACCTGGTCGATGGGCTTCCGCAACGTCTCTGCCCGCGAGATCGCCGACCTGCAGGACTTCAACGAGTTCGCACGCCAGTCGGTGGGCCACGACCTCGTCGACCACGCGGCCTCGGCGTTCGAGCTGCTCGGCACCTTCCGGGTCAACAGCGCCTGACGGCGACCCTGTCCCACACCGACACCGTCCGAGCGACCAGGGGGCTGGGCCACACTGGGCGGGTGCGACTCCCCGACCCGGCCCTCGTCGTGCTGGTGGGCGCCTCGGGATCCGGCAAGTCGACCTGGGCCACGGCCCGCTACCGCGCCGAGGAGGTCGTCTCCTCCGACGCCCTCCGCGGGGTGCTGGGCAGCGGGCCGCACGACCTCGACGCCTCGACGGACGCGTTCGCGGTCCTCGAGACGATCGTCGCCGCGCGGCTCGGCCGCGGGCTGACCACCGTGGTCGACACCCTCGGGCTGGACGCGACCCGACGGCGCGCGTGGCTCGAGGCGGCCCGCGCCGCCGGGCTGCCGGCCGTCGCCGTCGTCCTCGACACCCCGGACGCCGAGTGCCGCCGCCGCAACGGCGCACGCAGCCGGCCCGTCCCCGCCGCGGTCCTCACCGCCCAGCTGCGCTCGGTGCACGACGTACGCCCCGCGCTGGACGCCGAGGGATGGGACCTCGTGGTGCCGGTGGCCACCGACCCGCAGGACGTACGCCCGGAGCCGGCCGCGCAGCCGTCGCCGCCACCGGATCGCACGTCGAGCCTCGGTCTTCGCACGGTCCTGCAGGTGTCCCGCTTCCCGTGGGGCGAGGACCCGCTCGCCTGGCTGACCGACGTCGCCCGGGCCGCCGACGAAGCAGGCTTCGCGGGCCTCGCGCTGATGGACCACCTGATCCAGGTGCCGCAGGTCGGCCGCGCGTGGGAGCCGATCCCGGAGCCGTGGGTGACGCTCGGCGCGATCGCCGCCGCGCGCACGCATCTGGAGCTCGGCACCCTCTGCACGCCCGTGACCTTCCGCCCGGCGGGCGTCACCGCGAAGGCCGCCGCCACGCTGTCGGCGTTGACCGGCGGCCGCGCCTTCGTCGGCATCGGCGCCGGGTGGTTCGCGCGCGAGCACGCGGCGTACGGCATCCCCTTCCCGCCGGCGGGCGAGCGGCTCGACGACCTCGAACGGGCCGTGGTGACGATGAAGGCGCTCTGGGCCGCGGGCACGAAGGCGTACGACGACCACGGGGTGGTGCTGCCCGAGACGACGTCCTACCCGCGCCCGGTCGCGCCGGTCCCGGTGGTGGTCGGCGGATCCGGCGAGCGACGCACCCTGCGCATCGCCGCGCAGCACGGCGACGCCTGCAACCTCCGCACGACCGACGAGGCCGAGCTCGAGCGGCTCGTCGGCGTCCTGCGCGCTCACTGCGAGGACGTCCACCGCGACCCCGCCGAGGTCGCCGTGACCGTCCTCGACCTGCCGGTCGTCGGCGCCGACCGTGACGACGTGTGGGCGCGCGTCGAGGCGCTCCGCGGGCGCACCCCGGCTGCGACGTACGCCGCCCGCACGCACGCCGCGACCGTCGCCGGTCACCGCGACCGGTGGGCCCGGCTCGCGGGGCTCGGGGTGTCGACGATCTTCGTCGCCACCCCCGGCCTCGTGGGTCCCGAGGACGTCCTCGCTCTCGGAGGCCTGAACGACTGACCCACGGGTGTGGGAGGCGGCCCGTAGTGTCGAGAACATGCAGACGCGCACTCTCGGACACCAGCAGGTCGGCGCCATCGGGCTCGGCCTCATGACCTTCGACCAGACCGGCAGCCAGCCCCGCCAGCAGCTCCTCGACACCGTCTCGGCCGCCCTCGACGCGGGCGTCACCCTCTTCGACACCGCCGACGCCTACGGCCCCGGCGACGAGAAGGGAGCCGGCGCCCAGGGCGAGAACGAGCGGCTCATCGCCTCGATCCTCGACGAGCTCGGCGTCCGCGACCGGGTCGTCCTCGCCACCAAGGGCGGTCACGTCCGCACCGACGGCGGCGGCTGGGACACCGACAGCTCGGCCGCCCACCTCCACGCGGCCGTCGACGCCAGCCTGCAGCGCCTCGGCGTGGAGCAGATCGCGCTCTGGCAGCACCACCGGCCCGACCCGAGGGTGCCCTACGACGAGGTCATCGGCACACTCAAGGAGATCGCCGACAGCGGCAAGGTGGCCCACGTGGGCCTCTCCAACGCCGACCCGCAGCAGATCCGCGACGCCCACGCGGTCCTCGGTGGCGCGCTGGCCAGCGTGCAGAACGAGTTCAGCCCCAAGTTCCGTTCGAGCCGGCCCGAGATCGACGTGTGCGAGGAGCTCGGTCTGGCCTTCCTGCCGTGGAGCCCGCTCGGCGGGCTCTCCGACGCCAAGGAGCTCGCCGACAAGCACCCCGCCTTCGCCGAGATCGCCCGCGAGCGTGGGGTGAGCGCGCAGCAGGTGGCACTGGCGTGGGAGCTGGCCCAGTCCCCGGTCGTGATCCCGATCCCGGGTGCCAAGCGGCCCACCTCGATTACCGACTCGGCCGCCGCCGCGGAGATCGAGCTCACCGCCGACGAGCTGGCGCGCCTCGACGCGAGCTGACCTCGAGGAGGATCTCTTCGATGCCCCGCCCGCCCCTGGTCCGTGCGATCGACACCGTCATGGACCGCACGCTGGTCCTCGGCTACTCGCGGATCGGGCTGGGGGTGCGTCGGGCGCTGCCGGGCTGGCCGGCGGACCCGCTGCCACGGGCGCTCGAGGGTCGGCACGTGCTCGTCACCGGCGCCAGCTCAGGCCTCGGAGCCGCGACGGTCGCGGGCCTGGCCGACCTCGGCGCGGTCGTGCACATGGTCGTGCGCGACGAGGCCAAGGGGGCCGGGGTCGCCGGCCGGATCCGCGCCACGCGCCCCGGCGCGGAGCTGCGGCTGTGGCGGTGCGACGTGGCCGACCTCGACGACGTACGACGCTTCGCGACGGCCTTCGCGGCCGAGGAGAGGGACCTGCACGCGGTCGTGCACAACGCCGGGGTGATGCCGCCCGAGCGCACCGAGTCGCCGCAGGGCCTCGAGCTCAGCATGGCGGTGCACCTCGTCGGGCCCGTGGTGATGACCGAGGCGCTGCGCGGACCGCTCGCCGGCGGCCGGGTGGTGCTGGTGAGCAGCGGTGGCATGTACGCCCAGCCGCTGCACGCCGACGACCCGGGCTACACCACCGGCGACTACTCGCCCACGACGTCGTACGCCCGCTCGAAGCGCTGGCAGGTCGAGCTCGCGCCGATCCTCGCCGAGCGGTGGGGGGCCGACGGCACCACCGTCGCGACGATGCATCCCGGCTGGGCCGACACCCCGGGCGTGCGCGAGTCACTGCCGACGTTCCGCCGGCTCACCCGTCCGGTGCTGCGCGACGACGGGCAGGGCGCCGACACCAGCGTGTGGCTGGCGGCGGTCGAGCCCCCTCCGCCGACCGGGCGCTTCTGGCACGACCGGGTCGAGCGACCGACCCACCTGCTCCCGACGACCCGCGGGAGCGACCGCGACCGGGACCGCGCGTGGTCCTGGCTCCGGGTGGCTGCCGGACTCGAGGACGCCGCTGCGCCCTAGGGTGTCGCGGGTGCTGAGCCTGCAGATCGACGACGCCCGCCTGACCGACCTCGAGCCCTGGCACGCCGAGCAGCTCGCCGGGCTGCTCCGCGCCCACGGCGCGGACTTCTACGACTGGCTGCCGTGGGAGGGCTTCGAGGACGTCGACGCCGCCCGCGGCTTCATCGAGTCCTACGCCAGGGCCCGCGGGGAGGGCACCCGTCGGCTCTTCGGCATCTGGGTGGGGGACGAGCTGGTCGGCGGCACGCTCTTCCCGAGCATCAGCGCCCGGTCGCGGATCGCCGAGGCGGGGGTGTTCCTCGCCGGTCCGGCTCGCGGGCGCGGCATCGTCACCCGGGCCGTCGCCGCCATGCTCGACTGGGCCTTCGTCGAGCGCGACCTGCACCGCGTCGAGTGGCGCTGCGCCCCGGGCAACCACGCCAGCCGCCGCATCGCGGAACGGCTCGGCTTCACCCTCGAGGGCACGCTGCGTGAGGTGTTCCCGGTCCGCGACGAGCGGCAGGACCTCGAGGTGTGGGCACTGCTCGCCCGAGACTGGTCCGGCCTCCCGCTGCGCCCGTAGCCGTCCCGCCGGCCGGGGTAGTCCAGTGAGTTCTGGGCGTCGTACGGCCGAATTCCCCCCATTCGTCACTGGACTACCCCGGCCGGGGAAAAAACTTGACTCGTTCAAGAAAAGCGGGCAGGGTGGCGGGTGATGGAGGACCAGATGAAGCAGGAGGACTTCGAGCACCTGCTGCGCAGCGCTGACCTGCGGGTCACCCGGCCGCGGCTCGCCGTGCTGCGAGCCGTCCGCCGCGAGCCGCACGCCGACACCAGCAGCGTCCTCGCCGCGGTGCGCACCGAGGAGCCGACCGTCTCCCACCAGGCCGTGTACGACGTCCTCGGCGCACTCACCGACTCCGGGCTGGTCCGCCGGATCCAGCCCGCGGGGTCCGTCGCGCGCTACGAGCTCCGCGTCGGCGACAACCACCACCACGTGGTCTGCCGCTCGTGCGGTGCCGTCGCCGACGTGGACTGCGCGGTCGGCGTACGCCCCTGCCTCGACGCCTCCGACACCCATGGCTTCGTCATCGACGAGGCCGAGGTCACCTACTGGGGCCTGTGCCCCGCCTGCTCCACCAGCTCCGCCGCCACCTCCTGACACCACGATCGCACCGATGAAAGGTTCGCCATGACCGACAGCCAGGACCCCACCCACGAAAGCCCGGAGAGCCCCCAGGGGGTCGACCGGAAGGCCGAGGCCGGCTGCCCGGTCATGCACGGCTCCGCCACCGCGCAGGGAAGCGAGAGCGAGAACCCGGTCATCGACTCGCCGGAGCCGGCGACCAACCTCCGCCCGCGCACCAACCAGGACTGGTGGCCCAACAGCCTCGACCTCTCCCCGCTGCGCACGCACGGCAACAAGAGCAACCCGCTCGGCCCGGACTTCGACTACGCCGAGGAGTTCAAGAAGCTCGACCTGGCCGAGCTGCGCCGTGACGTCGTCGAGGTCCTCAACACCTCGCAGGACTGGTGGCCTGCCGACTTCGGCCACTACGGCGGCCTGTTCATCCGGATGAGCTGGCACGCGGCCGGCACCTACCGCATCTTCGACGGTCGCGGCGGCGCCGGCGAGGGGTCGCAGCGCTTCGCCCCGCTCAACAGCTGGCCCGACAACGCCAACCTCGACAAGGCCCGCCGCCTGCTGTGGCCGGTCAAGCAGAAGCACGGCCAGAAGATCTCGTGGGCCGACCTGCTGGTCTACGCCGGCACCGTGGCGATGGAGGACATGGGCTTCCAGACCTTCGGCTTCGGCTTCGGCCGTGAGGACATCTGGGAGCCCGAGGAGATCATCTGGGGTCCGGAGGACACTTGGCTGGGCGACGAGCGCTACTCCGGCGACCGCGAGCTCGAGGAGCGCCTCGGCGCCGTGCAGATGGGTCTCATCTACGTCAACCCCGAGGGCCCCAACGGCAACCCGGACCCCGTCGCCTCCGCCCGCGACATCCGCGACACCTTCGCCCGGATGGCGATGAACGACGAGGAGACCGTCGCCCTCATCGCCGGCGGCCACACCTTCGGCAAGACGCACGGTGCCGGCGACGCCGACCTGGTCGGCCCCGAGCCGGAGGCGGCACCGCTGGAGGAGCAGGGCCTGGGCTGGAGGAGCTCGTTCGGCTCCGGCAAGGGCAAGGACACCATCACGTCCGGCCTCGAGGTGACCTGGACCTCCACGCCGACGCGGTGGAGCAACGACTACTTCAAGTTCCTGTTCGCCTACGAGTGGGAGCTCGAGAAGAGCCCGGCCGGTGCCCACCAGTGGGTCGCCAAGGACGCCGAGGCGATCATCCCCGGCCCGACGCCGGACTCGCCGCCGCGTCGCCCGACGATGCTGACGTCCGACCTGGCGCTGCGCTTCGACCCGGCGTACGAGAAGATCTCGCGCCGCTTCCTGGAGAACCCGAACGAGTTCGCGAAGGCCTTCGCCAAGGCTTGGTACAAGCTCCTGCACCGTGACATGGGTCCGGTCGAGCGCTACCTCGGTCCGTGGGTGCCGGAGACCCAGATCTGGCAGGACCCCGTGCCGGCGCACGAGGGCGACCTGATCGGCGACGCCGACGTGGCCGCGCTCAAGACCGCGGTGCTCGAGTCCGGTCTCAGCACCTCCGAGCTGGTCTCGACGGCATGGGCCTCGGCCGCGTCGTTCCGCTCCACCGACAAGCGCGGTGGCGCGAACGGTGCGCGCATCCGCCTCGAGCCGCAGCGCAGCTGGGCGGTCAACCAGCCCGAGCAGCTCGCGAGCGTCCTGGACAAGCTCGAGTCGGTCCGCAGCGACTTCAACGCCAAGGGCGGCGCCCAGGTGTCGCTGGCGGACCTCATCGTCCTCGCCGGCTCCGCGGCGGTCGAGAAGGCCGCTAAGGACGCCGGCGTCGAGGTCACGGTGCCGTTCCACGCCGGTCGCACCGACGCCACCCAGGAGCAGACCGACGTCGACTCGTTCCGGGTCCTCGAGCCCCGCGCCGACGGGTTCCGCAACTACCTGCGCCCCGGCGAGAAGCTCCAGCCGGAGACGCTCCTGGTCGAGCGGTCCTACATGCTCGGCCTGACCCCGCCGGAGATGACCGTCCTCGTCGGCGGCATGCGGGCGCTCGGCGCCAACGTCGGCGGCGCGCAGCACGGCGTCCTCACCGACCGTCCGGGCGTGCTGACCAACGACTTCTTCGCCAACCTGCTGGCCCCCGGCACGCAGTGGAAGGCCTCGGAGTCGGAGGAGAACGTCTACGACATCCGCGACGTCGCCACGGGCGACGTGCGGTGGACGGCCACCGCGGTCGACCTGATCTTCGGCTCGAACTCGCAGCTGCGAGCCCTCGCCGAGGTCTACGCCAGCGGCGACGCGCGTGAGAAGTTCGTCCGCGACTTCGTCGCCGCGTGGGTCAAGGTCATGGACAACGACCGGTTCGACCTGCGCTGACCCTGCGCTCTCCCTGATCGACCGGCGGCCCGGGCCCTCTCGCGAGGCCCGGGCCGTCGCGCGTCCCCGAGACGTCATGGGAATCCGCGGTGCGGACCGGGATTCCTCATGACGTCCCGGCCGCGACCGCGTCGCCGACCCGGATCGTGCCGGACGACAGCAGCCGGAACACCGTGCCGCCGCGCGGGGATCGCAGCGCCTGCATCGCGCCCGGGCCGAGCCAGTCGTCGAGGAGCCGGCACGGTGCGGCGATGCGCACCACCTCGAGCTCGACGCCGGCGATCCGCATCCGCTCGCCCGGCCGCGTGGGGATCGGGCCGGTCGTCAGGGTGATGTTGCGGCGCGTCAGTCCCGCGTCGACCGGACGCCCGAGCACCTCCGCCGCAGCCGCCAGGTCGTCGAGCGCCTGCACCGTCACGTGACGGTGCCTCGATCCGTGGTAGCGGTCGCCGACCAGACCGACACCGGACTCCGCCTCGACCGAGTCGACCGACCTCGTGGGGATCCTGCGCCCGGGGGCGACGTGGATGGCATGCACGCGCGAGGTCACGTCTCGACGGTACGTGTCGGCCGAACTTCCCGCCCGGTATGGCGGCATGATCGCTGAGCATGAGCGACCTCCGCGACCCCAAGGCAGCACTTCAGCGCTACCTCCAGGACGCACGCGAGGCGCTGCTCTGGAAGCTCGAAGGGCTCGGGGAGCGCAGCCTGCGGCTCCCGCGGACCCCCACCGGGACCAACCTGCTCGGGATCGTCCGACACGTCGCCAACGTCGAGATCGGCTACTTCGGGCCCACCTTCGGCCGCGAGTGGCCCGACCCCGACCACCCGCTCGTCGTGTCGGACGCCGACTACGACGACGACCCGCAGGCGGACTGGTGGGTGCCCGCCTCGATCCCGGCGGCGGACGTCGTCGACTTCTACCAGCACGTCTGGGCCTTCACCGACGCGGCGGTCGCCGAGCTGCCGCTCGACGCGGCGGGCACCGTCTCGTGGTGGTCGCCCGCGAACAGCGAGGTCACGCTCCATCGGGTCCTCGTCCACGTCCTTGCCGACACGACCCGGCACGCCGGGCACGCCGACGTCCTCCGCGAGTTCGTCGACGGCGCCGTCGGTCTCCGGGCCGCCGTCCCCAACGTGCCGGACGACGTCGACTGGCCGTCGTACGTCAAGCGGCTGAGGAGCGTCGCCGAGGAGTTCCCGGCCTGAGGCCTCGTGTGCTCAGGCGGGCATCCGGGCGTCGAGGAACCGGACGGTGCGGTTCATCGCCGCGATGAAGGCCGGTCCGAACGCGTGCCCGTCGTCGTACCACTCCAGGGTGGCGTCCACCCCGGCCTCGGTCATCGCGCGCTGGGTGGCACGCGCCCACGGCGGCGGGCAGGTGTCGTCGAAGCGGCCGTGCACCATCAGCACCGGCTCGGTGATCTCGCCGAAGAGAGGTCGCGGAGACACGCCGCGCCAGAATCCCGGGTCCTCGGCCGGCAGCCCGTGCCGGCCCCGGAAGCCGGCCTTCAGCTCCGCGAGGGGCGCGTCGGGGCGCTGGAACTGGACGAAGTTCTCCGCCTCGAGGCTCGAGACCGACGCCCAGCCGACGCCGGCGGCGAAGAGGCCGGGCTCGGCGGTGAGGGCCTTCATCATCACGCCGCCCCCCATCGACCGGCCGAACAGTGCGATCCGGTCGGGGTCCACCCGTACGTCGTCGGAGGTCCGCAGCGCGTGGAGCGCGGCGATGGTGTCGGCGGCGTAGCCGAGCCGGACCGCCTGGTCGACACGCGGGTCGTCGGTCGACTCGGCGTGGTTGCGGTAGTCGACGTGGAGCGCCACGTAGCCACGCTGGGCGAGGAAGCCGCGCTCGCGGGTCATGCCCTGGCCGCGGACGTAGAACGCCGGGTCGATGTAGCCGTGGGCCAGCACCACGGCCGGCCATCCCCGACCACCCGGGGGCCCGCCACCGGTCGGCACGTTGAGCACCCCGCTGATCCGCAACGGCCCCGTGCCGCGGCCCATCGTCCTGGACGCGAACGTGACGTCGTACGACGTGTAGGCGGGCGTCCGCTCGCGGACGGCGCCGAGCCGCAGGTCGCCGCCGGTGAGGTCGGCCTGCGCGAGGGCGGCCATCGAGATCGGGTGCGCCGGCTCGGGCTGCTCCGTGGGCTGCTCGCTCGGCGGGGCGGTGGGCTCCTCCGTCGGCCCCGGGGTCGGCTCGCTGCTGGACTCGCTGGTCGGGCTGGCGCTGGGGCTGGCGCTGGGGGTGTCCTGCGGGTCGGCCGAGCCGGGCTCGTCCGCACCGCTCGAGCACCCAGCGAGCAGCGCGAGGACCGCGACGAGGGTCGCGACCGGGCCGGCGGCGCGGGGCCGGAGGGCGGGCATGTGGACCAGTGTGCGCCACGGCTGGTCACCTCCGGTCACGTCCGGGGGTTGCGGGACGTCGACTGGTCGAGATGAACGGCAGACGGAAGGGTGGACCCATGGACCGGACGGAGACCTTCGAGGCCGAGCGGTCCCGACTGCTCGGCATCGCGACCCGCGTGCTGGGCGACCACGCCGAGGCGGAGGACGTGGTGCAGCAGGCGTGGCTGAGGCTCGACCGCGCCGTCACCCGCGACGGCACGGACATCGAGAACCTCCCGGCCTGGCTGACGACCGTCACGACGCGGCTCTGCCTCGACCGGCTGCGTGCCCGCACGCCCGTGCCGGTGGAGGACCCCCACCTCGAGGACGCGGTGCACGAGCCGTGGGCCGAGCCGGTGACCGACCCCGCCGACGACGTCGCGCTGGCCGACACGGTCGGCATCGCTCTGCAAGCGGTCATCGACCGGTTGTCACCGCGCGAGCGGGTGGCGTTCGTCCTGCACGACAGCTTCGGCTTCGACTTCGCGACCATCGGTGCGGTGCTGGACACCTCCCCCGTCGCGGCGCGCAAGCTCGCGTCCCGGGCCCGGGCCAAGGTCGCGCAACCGGCCGCCGAGGACTCGCTGGCCGACTGGGAGGTCGTGGACGCGTTCATGGCGGCGGCCCGGGGCGGGGACTTCGAGCGCCTGCTCCAGCTGCTCGCCCCCGATGCGGTGGTCGGCGCCGACGAGGCCGCGGTCCTCGCTGGCACGCCCGCCTCCATCGAGGGTCGCGACGAGGTCGCCGCGTTCTTCAACGGCAGCGCCCGGGCCGCGATGGCGGTGTTCGTGGGCGACCGCCCGGCCTCCGCATGGTTCCACCGGGGTGCCGCAGCGGTGGTCTTCGACTTCGAGGTCGCGGACGGGATGGTCCGCTCGATCACGTTCCGCGCCGAGCCGGCCGTCCTCGAGCAGGTCGTGCGCCGCGACGGCCCGTCGGCGAGATGACCCACCATGTGCCGCGACCCGAGGGCAGGATCCGCCTGTCGTGACACGGCTCGTGCCAGAACCCGGAGCACCTGCCCTGGAGACGTGGCACGCCTCCGCCCACAACCGGCGACTCGTCGCCCCGGAAGGCGGTGCCCCCGGTGTCACATCACCGGCCGCCCGATCGTCGACCCTGTGAAGCCATCAGAACCGACCGAGGAGATGCCGACATGAAGACCATGACCTGCCGCCAGCTGGGCGGCCCGTGCGACCTGGCCCACCGCGGCGAGACCCACGACGACGTCATCAACGCGCAGGACCAGCACCTCAAGCAGGCCGAGAAGGACGGGGACGCCGCCCACCTGCCCGCCCGCAAGGAGATGAAGGGTCGCTGGCGGCACCCGAAGAAGTCGCTCGGGTGGTACCGCCAGATGCAGGCCGACTTCGCGGCGCTGCCCGAGGACTGAGCGCGACGTGGAGCAGCGAGACGGGACGAGCGGGAGTCAGCGGGAGCGGCGGTCCGCCAGCAGCCACGCCGCCCCGGAGGCGGCGGCCGTCACGCCGAGCACGGACGGCCAGGTGCCGACCTTCTTGGCGAGCGGGTGCGAGACCCCCATCGCGGTCCAGTAGGCCGCCGTCAGTCCAGCGGTGAGCGGCACGCCACCGACGGCGTACCACTGCCGGGCAGCCGCCACGTTGGCGACGAGCATCGCGGCTCCGCCGAGGGGGCGTACGCCGGTCCGCTGGGCGAGGGTGAACCCGCCGACGAGGCCGCCGGCGAGCAGGGGAGCAGTGGGGACGCGCGACTGGTCAGGCACGCCCCGAGCCTAGCCAGCGCTACTGGCTGGGCTCCGGGACGTCGACGTCGATGTCGGCGCAGTCGACCTTGGGGTTGACGCCGACGTAGTTGAGGGGCCCGGCGACGATGGTGAGCGCGATGTCACCTGCTTCGGAGCAGTTCGTCCTCGTGTCCTCGAAGTAGCCGCGCTGGAACGCGGCGAGAGCACCGATGACGAGCCAGACCACGACCAGGATGCCGATCAGTCGTCCCACAGGGACCTCCTCGCTCCGCACGGCGGGGTAGCCGTTCGCCGCGAGTGTGCGCCGATCGGCATCCGGCCTGCCACCCTCCCAGGGGTAGGCGGCCTCGGGGAGCGACGGTTCGGCCTACTGGCCGAGCCAGGCGTGGACCGAGGACACCACCGACGCACCCTCGCCCGTCGCCGACGCGACGCGCTTCATCGAGCCCGCGCGGATGTCACCGCCCGCGAAGATGCCCGGGACCGTGGTGGCCAGGTCCTCCGGCGGAACGCCGTCGACCCAGTGCTCGGTGGGGACGTCGCGCCCGGTGAGGACGAAGCCCCGTTCGTCGCGCAGCACGGAGTCGGGGAGCCAGCCGCACTCGGGGGCCGCCCCGAGGAGCAGGAACAGTCCGCGAGCCTCGACCCGCTCGCGCGCGCCGGTGTCGACGTCCTCCACGTCGAGCCAGGCGAGCTGGCCGAGGTCGTCGGGACCTCCGTCGACCACGCGGGTGCAAGGACGCACGGTGATGCGCGGGTTCCACTCGATCTCGTTGATGAGGTACGACGACATGGTGGCGGTGAGGTCGGGCCGACGCACCACGATCGTCACCGCCGAGGCGAAGCGTGCTGCGTGGATCGCTGCCTGACCGGCCGAGTTGCCACCCCCTACGACCACGACGTGGTCACCGGCGAGCTCGCGGGCGGCCGCCATGGCCGCCCCGTAGTAGACGCCACGTCCGACCAGCTCCTCGAGCGACTCGACACCGAGCCGGCGGTAGTCGACCCCGGTCGAGACGAGCACCGTCCGGGCGTGGACGTCGCCACCGTCGGTGTGCACGACGTGGTGGTCGCCGTCCGCGCACCGCGAGATGCCGGTTGCCGGCCACCCGGTGAAGAAGCGGGTGCCGAAGCGCAGCGCCTGCCCGCGTGCGCGTTGCGCGAGGCGCATGCCGGAGATGCCGCGCGGGAAGCCGAGGTAGTTGCGGATCATCGAGCTCGTCCCGGCCTGCCCACCGATCGCCTCGGCCTCGAGGCAGACGGTGGAGAGGCCCTCGCTGGAGGCGTACACGCTGGCGGCCAGCCCGGCCGGGCCCGCGCCGACCACGACGAGGTCGACCACCTCGTCGACGTCGATGTCGTCGGGGCGGCCGTAGAGCTGGTTGGCCAGCGACCTCACGTCGGGGCAGTGGCCGCACCACCCGGCGAGCGAGGAGACGATCGGCCAGTTGCCCTCCTGCTCCGGGCAGCTCGCCATCACCTCCCGGCCGACCTCGCTGTCGGGGTGGTGCACGCCGGCGGGCATCCCGACCCGGGCGAGGTAGTCGAGCAGGTCGCGGGTCAGCCCGTCCTTCTCGGGGGTGATGATGCGGACGTTCTCGACAACCGGGGCGGCGACGGTGGCGTTCCACTCGTTGAGCAGCTCGCCGACCGCGAGGTGGAACTCCTCGTCGCGCGGCCCCTGCGGCATGAGCAGCAGCGCGTCGACCTTCCCCGCGGCGACGGCGTGGCGGAAGGTCTGGTTGTCGTCGCGGAACCGGCTGACGTGCGTGACGATCAGCCGGCGCGCGGTCGGGACGGCCTCGCGGGTGCCGCCGATCAGCTTGTAGAGCCGGTCCTGGTCCTGGTCGGTGTCGACGACGAAGAGCGCCACCTGGTGCCCGGTCGTCAGGAGCTCCTTGGCGCAGGCCTTCGCGGTGGCCTCGTCGGTCGCCATGCGGACGTCGTACTCGCGCTCGTAGCGGGCGAACGCCGCGCCCAGCTCGGCGGTGTGGTGGGTGGAGGCGATGACGATCGCGGGCGCTCCCATCCGGCCAGCGTAATGGCCGATATCTGAGGACGTGGTGGTCGGAAGATCGACCGATCCACGTTCACGGTGTCCTCAGATATCGGCAGTCAGCCGGTCAGGTTGTGCACGTAGCACCAGCGCCACGACTCGTCCGGCTCCGCGGACTCCACCACGGGGTGCAGGCTCTCGTGGAAGTGGGCGCTGGCGTGCTTGCCGACGGACGAGTCGCAGCAGGCGACGTTGCCGCAGGTGAGGCACTGGCGCAGCGACACCCAGCGCGTGCCCTCGGCCAGGCAGACGGCGCACGACGGCGCGTCGACCGTGTCGACGGCGGGGTGCTGGTCGAGGTCGTCACAGGTGCGGCCGCCGGTGAGGGCGAGGCTCCCGGAGCGTACGCCGGCGCGCGCCGCGGACCCGGCGTCGAGCATCGACTCCTCGATGTCGAGGATGCCCAGGACCTGGCTCACCACCTCCGAGGGCACCTTGCCCTTGCTCCGGACGAGCAGGACCTTCTCGCGCTCGGCGTCGATCATCTCGCCGCGGATCCGGGCGTAGAGCTCCGACGGCGTCTCCTCGCCGTCGGTGGTGGCCAGCTGCTCCCACGCGGCGAAGGTGCGCTGGTCGACGCGGGCTCGCACCTGCTCGGCCACCCCGTGGTGGTCCTCGTACTCCAGCTCGTCGAGGCGCTTGAAGCCGGCGTCCGCCGCCTGCTGGAGCAGCGCGGCGCGGGCGAGGGCGTCCTCTGCGGGATCGGGCGCAGGTACGTCGAGGAGCCGGGTCAGGAACGGCAGGGTCAGCCCCTGCACGAGCAGGGTGCCGGCCACGACGGTGAAGGCGACGAGCAGCAGCACCTCGCGGTGCGGGGCGTCCTCGGGGATCACGAACGCGGCGGCCAGGGTGACCACGCCGCGCATCCCGGCCCAGCCGATGAGGAAGCTCCACGCCGGTGGGATCGGGTCGCGCCGCCGGAGGAAGCCGGTGGCCTGCATGTAGACGAGGCGCACGACGACGACGGTCAGCAGGGTCGCGAGGCAGACGAGGGCGATGCGGGTGTTGGGCAGGCTCGACTCGTGGACGTCCTGGAGGATCCAGTCGAGCTGGAGGCCGATGAGGAGGAAGACGGTGTTCTCCAGCACGAAGGCGACCGTGCGCCAGGTGATCCGCTCGGTGATGCGGGACTGCGCGGTCTGGATGATCGGCGCCTTGTGGCCGAGCAGCAGGCCGGCGACGACGACCGAGATGACGCCCGAGGCGTGGATCTCCTCTGCCGCCACGAATGCCGCGAACGGCGTCAGGAAGGAGATCGCGGTGTCCATCAGCGGGTCGGTGATGCGGTGGCGCAGCGTGGCGACGATGAAGAAGAAGGCGACGCCGATGAGCACGCCGCCACCGGCCGCGACCACGAAGTCGAGCGCGACGTCGCCGGCCGCCACGGTGCCGGCGGCGAGCGCCGCGATGGCGGTGCGGAGGGTGACGAGGGCGGTGGCGTCGTTGAGCAGCGACTCTCCCTCGAGGATCGTCACCACGCGTCTCGGCAGCCCGATCCGCCGGGCGACCGCCGTGGCGGCGACGGCGTCGGGCGGCGCGACCACGGCACCGATCGCGATGGCGGCGGCCCACCCCAGGTCGGGCACCAGCCACTCGACGACCGCGGCCACGGCGAGGGCGGTCACCACGACCAGCAGCACCGACAGCCGGAGGATGGTGCCGCGGTTGGCGTTGAAGTCGACGAGCGAGGTCTGGATGGCTGCGGCGTAGAGCAGGGGCGGCAGCAGCCCGAGCAGGACGACCTCGGACTCGAGGTGGATCGTCGGCACGGCAGGGACGTACGCCGCTGCCGCGCCGACGACGACGAGCAGGAGCGGGGCGGGCACGCGGAGCCGCTCGCTGACGGCGGTGGCGGCGAGGACGACGGCCGCCATGGAGACGAGCAGCAGGGCGAGTTCCACCGGGTGATTGTCGCGGCTCACGTCCCCGCGGGTCGAGGGCGTCCGTCCTCCTCGACCCGCGCGGCGGGGTCAGCGCACGACGTCGTAGCGCTGCAGGGTGATCCCGTTGGCGTAGGCGGCGTGCTCGACGAGCTCGAGCCTGGTCTTGTCGCCCTCGGCGAAGAGTCGCTTGCCCCCGCCGAGCAGGAGCGGGAAGACCAGCAGGTGGTAGCGGTCGACGAGCCCCGCCCGGGCAAGGCCCTGGGCGAGGCGGGCGCTCCCGTGGACGTGGATCTCGCCGCCGTCGGTCTCCTTGAGGGCCGCCACGTCGTCGAGCGAGCGGAGGACGTCGACGGTGCCCTCGCCCCAGGGGGCGGTGTCGCCGGCGAGCGTGGTGGAGACGACGTACTTGGGCATCGCGTTGTAGGTCGCGAACTCCTCCATCGACGGCCACACCGGCGCGAACTCGTCGTAGGACTGCCGGCCCAGCAGCAGCGCGGTGGCGTCGGTCATCTCGCGGCCCTTGATGTCGTAGGCCTCCTCGACGAAGTCGACGTCCTTGAAGGTCCAGCCGGCGTGCGGGTGGTCCCCGCCGCCGGGGGAGTCGACGACTCCGTCGAGGCTGATGAACTCGGTGACGACGATGGGTCGCACGATGGGGCTCCTTGCTCGGGGTGGGTGTCGGGCGGGTGGGTCACGCTGCTCGGGCCGCGAGCAGGTCGTCGATCTGGTTGATGGCGAGCGTCGAGCCCTCGACCATGCCCATGTCGAGCACCTTCTGCAGTGCCTCGGCGCTGGCGTAGGAGCCGACGAAGGTGGCGCGGGTGCCACCGTCGGTCGACTCGAACGTGTAGGTGTTGGCGGCCTCGGGCAGCTCGGGGTTGCGCGCGAACGTGTCGTCGACGGCGAACCCGTCCGTGAAGTCGAAGCGGCTGGGCTGCTGGACCGCGGCGACGTCCCAGTAGGCGTAGTACTTCTCGCCCTCGGGGCCGGTCATGTAGTAGTTCATCCGCCCGCCCGGGACGAGGTCGTGGTCGACGAAGGTCGCGGGGTAGCCGGGAGGGCCCCACACCCGCTCGAGCTGGCGCGGGTCGGCGTACACCTCCCACACGCGCTCGACGGGCGCGGCGAAGTCGGCGGTGATGGTCAGGGTGAGGGCGTCGAGGTCGTGCTGGACGTCGGTGACGGGCATGGGATCAGTCCTCTTCTTCCGTGGGTGCGTCGGTGGGTACGTCGGTGGGGTGCTGCGGGAGTGGCGGGGTGTCCTGCGCGAACAGCTCGTCCATCCGGGCGATCCGGCCGCGCCAGAGGCCCTCGAGCTCGGTGAGCATCGCGCCCACGGACCGCACGGCCTGGACGTCGCCGCTGGCCAGGGCCTCGCGGCCCTGGCGGCGCTTGGTCAGCAGGCCGGCACGCTCGAGCACCGCGACGTGCTTCTGGACGGCGGCGAAGCTCATGTCGTAGCTGCGCGCCAGCGCGGAGACGGAGTGCTCACCGGCCAGCACCCGCCGCAGGATGTCGCGGCGCGTCCGGTCGGCGAGCGCGTGGAACCAGGCGTCCGCCCGGTCCTCCTCCGCCTCGGTCATGCGCATAACATACAACCAATTAGTTGTAGGTTGTCAAGGGTCACCCGCGGGGGTGGGCCCGGCAACGGAAAAGCGAGGATCTGGGGGAAGTCGGAGTAGCCTCTGATGCTGGTGCGCCGCTGCGCACCTGTTTCGAGAGAAGTGGGGCAACGCCCGATGCACAGGCTCGTGGAAGGACTCCGCCTCGGGGACCGCTACGTCCTGCAGGACCGGATCGCCTCCGGCGGCATGGCCGACGTGTGGCGTGCCCTCGACGACGTGCTCAAGCGTGACGTCGCGGTCAAGGTCATGCGAGCCGACCCCGACAACGAGGAGATCTTCGCCGAGCGCTTCCGCGACGAGGCGCTCCACTCGGCGGCCCTCCTGCACGCCAACATCACCACCGTCTTCGACTACGGCGAGGACGACGGCCTGACCTACCTGGTGATGGAGCTCGTCCAGGGACTTCCCCTCTCGGCGATCATCCGCGAGCAGGGGGCGATGCAGCCCGAGCCCGTGCGCTCGATCCTCGGCCAGGCCGCGCTGGCGCTCGGCACCGCCCACGAGGCCGGCGTCGTGCACCGCGACGTGAAGCCGGCCAACATCCTCGTCCGCGAGGACGGGCTGGTGAAGCTGACCGACTTCGGCATCGCCCGAGCGATCGACGCCATCGGTCACACCCGCGTCGGCGAGATGCTCGGCACCCCCAACTACATCAGCCCGGAGCAGGCGATCGGGCAGCCCGCGACCGGCGCCAGCGACCTGTACGCCCTCGGGGTGGTCGCGCACGAGATGCTCACGGGCAAGCGGCCCTTCGACCGAGGCACGCCGATCGCGACGGCGATGTGCCACGTCAACGAGCCCCCGCCGCCGTTGGGCGACGACGTGCCCCAGGACCTCCGTGAGGTCGTCGCGAGCCTGCTGGAGAAGGATCCGGAAGCCAGGCCCGAGAACGCCCTGGCAGTCGCCGTGCTGCTGGGCGTGGCTCCGGCCGAGCTCGCCGGCCTCGACGTCGACCTCGCCTCGGGCGTGCCGAGCGGCTACGTCGTCCTGCCGGTCACGCCGCTGACGCCGTCGACGCCCCTCGAGGCCGTCAAGCCGGCCGACCGGGCGCCCGCCGACATCCCGACCATGGCCGCAGGCCCCGAGGAGCTCCTCGACTGACGCCTCCGGGCGCTGTCAGCGCCTGGTCGCCGCGTCGAGCAGCCCGGCCAGGGCTGCCGGCTGGGTGAACATCGGCCAGTGCCCGGACTCCAGGTCGACGAGCTGCAGCGCCGTGGCGTCGGCCAGCTCGGGCACGTCGCCGGAGTCGATCCACTCCTGCGCCTGGGCGGGGCTGAACTCCGGGCACACCAGGGTGAGCGGCACGCCGTGCCGCCGCTCGTCGCTCCAGGAGACCGTCCCCTTGGTGACGCCGACCGGCACCGGGTGGGTGGATGCCGCCACCTCCGCCTTGAGCTCGGGCGACATGTCGTCGGAGTCCGGTCCGGCGAACGGCTCCCAGCCGGGGAACGGCACGGCCTCGCCGTCGGCGTCGAAGAAGTCGGCGTAGGCGTTGCCGCCGGTGGTCGGGAAGCCGCCGATCAGCACCACGCCCGTCACCGCGTCGGGCCGCCGGTCGGCCGCGACCCACGCCAGCGTGGACGCGGCGGAGTGGCCCACGACGAGCGGCGACCCGTCGGCGGTGTCGACAGCAGCGACGACCGCGGCGGCCTGGTCGTCGTACGTCGCCGAGGTGGCGCCGTCGCCCTGCCCGGGCAGCGTCACCGGGATCCCGCGGTGGCCGAGCCGCTCGAGCTCGGGCAGCACGTCGTCCCACGCCGAGCCGTCGAGCCAGAGTCCGGCGATGAGCACGATGTCCATGAGTTCTCCTTGATCTCGGTGTCCGACCCTCGCTCCCACGTTAGGGAACATTCCGGACGCTCCACGTCCGGAACCGATGCGAAGATGTCCCCGTGAGGACCACCCCACGACGTTCTGTGTCTCCCCCGCTGCGCTCCTCCGCCCCACAACGCCGCGGGGACCCCGGATGAGCGAGATCAGCCCGACCGCGCGGGCGCTGAGGGCGCTGGACGTCCTGCAGGCCCGACCGGGGGTGACCGCCTCGGAGCTGGCCGGCCGCCTCGGCGTGACCGAGCGCGCCGCGCGGCGCTACGTCGCGATCCTGCGCGAGGCGGACATCCCGGTCGAGTCCACGCGCGGTCCCTACGGCGGCTACACGCTCGGACGCGGGCTGCGCCTGCCGCCGCTGGTCTTCTCGGCGACGGAGGCCCTGGGCCTCGTGATGGCCGCCCTCGACTCCCACCACGCGGTCGCCGACCCCGCCGACCCGGTGGGCTCGGCGCTCGGCAAGATCCTGCGGGTGCTGCCGACCAACGTGGCCCGGCAGGCGGCCGCGGTGCGGGAGACCGCGCGCACCGTGCCGGAGCGGTCGTCCGCTCGGCCGGACCCGGAGGTCACGAGCGGACTGGTCGCTGCCGTGGCTGCCCAGCGGCAGGTACGCATCGGCTACCGCACCGCCGCGGGCAACGCCCGGACCTTCGAGGTCGACCCGTGGTCGGTGGTGGTGCGCCACGGCCGGTGGTACCTGCTGTGCCACTCGCACCACGCCGACGCGCTGCGCACGTTCCGCATCGACCGGGTCACCGACGTCGAGCAGCTCGAGGGCGGCTTCGACGTCCCGGCCGACCTCGACCCGGCTGCCGCGCTCGAGGCCAACCTCGGCAGGGGCTGGGAGCACGAGACGCACGTCGTCTTCGACGTCCCGCTGGCCGAGGCGCGGCCGTGGATCCGGCCCACCCTGGGCGACCTGCGCGAGCTGCCCGACGGCCGGTGCGAGCTGGTCGGCAGCACCAGCAACCCCGAGGCGTACGCCGGTGAGTGGCTCGCCCACGTCCCGCTCCCGTTCACGGTGGTGGGCGGTCCCGAGCTCCGGGCCGCGGTCGCCGTGGTGGCCGAGCGGCTGGCGCGGTCGGTCAGCGACTGACCGCGACCTCCTTGCCGAGCGTCCAGCCCGGCGAGATCGGCAGGTAGTCACCGCTCCAGAACTTTCCCGGGTCGTACCAGGTCGCGCGCCGGTCGTCGCGCAGGATGCCCATCTCGATGTAGCAGGAGGCCACGATCTCGGCGCAGAACGCCGCCTCCGGGGTGACCCGCTGCCCGCGCTTGCGGCGCGGGACGTAGGCGTCACGGCCCCGCAGCCAGCGGGCGCCGAGCCGGGTCAGGCTCGGGAACGAGACGCCGTCGAGCCGCGCGACGGTGCGCAGCATCCCGTCCTCCTCGGCCCGGCCGATCTGCGGGTCGAGCTGGCGGACCCAGGCGTCCTGGTCGTACTCGGTCTGCCACCGCGTGACGGCCTCACGCAGGTCGTGCAGCTGGACGCCGCGGTGGTGGCCGCCCGTCCACACGTCGAGCTGCTTCTTCCCGAGCTCGGCGTGGAAGATCAGCGGGGGAAGGTCGTCGACGACCACGGCCATCCCGACGTGGTTGACCGGCGAGTTGGTGACCGCTCGGATCGCCCGGTCCGGCGCCCGGCGGCCGCGGAACAGCCAGATGTCGCCGCTGCGCGTGAGGTCCACCGCCTGGTCGAGGCTCAGGGTCATGCGCGCAGTCTGCACGATCCGCGCGGCCGGTTAGGCTCGACGCATGCGCGTGTGGAAGTGGATCGGCCTGGCCGGGGTGCTGGCAGGCGTGGCCACCGGTGCCGCCGTCGCCCGCGACGAGCGCGTGCGCCGGCACTACGAGCCCTCCGAGGTCCGCGACCGCCTCCACGCCCGCCACGACGAGGCCGTCGCCCGCGAGGCCGCCGAGGGCGAGCCGAGCAGCGGCGTGTGACCTTCAGCCGGGCTGGTGGTTCTCCCGCCAGGCCCGGTCGATCATCTCGGTGAGGACCGTGCGGTCGAGCTCGCCGACCCGCTTGACGTACACGCACCCCTTGCCGGTGGTGTGCGGTCCCAGCCGCTCGAGAAGGTCCTGGTTGGAGCCGTAGAAGGTCAGGCCGTAGAGCGTGAGCCCGGCCTTCCGCGGCGCGAGACCGACGGCGAACCACTCGTGCTCCTTGCCGTCGGCGGTCGTGTAGGGCTGGCGGCCGAACCCGATCATCGACGACCCCCAGACCACCGGCTCGGCGCCGGTCACCTCCTGCATGAGGTCGAGGACCTCCAGCGCGTCGTCACGTCGCCGCTCGTCCCCCACGCGGTCGATCACGTCCTCGACCGAGGTGTCGGTCGGCTGTGTCTTGCGCTCGCTCATGGTCGTCATCCTCACCCCTCGTGTACCGCCTGGACTACACCGGTGACCCGATCAGATGTCGCTGGAGCACGACGATCAGGCGCCGAGCCCGAGGCGTACGGCGATCGCCAGCATCACCAGGCCGACGAGCACGTCGAGCACCTGCCACGCCCGGGGGCTGGCCAGCCGGGGAGCGGCGAGGCGGGCGCCGTAGCCGAGGCCGGCGAACCACGCGATGCTCGCCAGGCACGCCCCGAGGGCGAACCACCACCGTCCGGGCGTGCCGTGGGTGCCGGCGATCGACCCCAGCAGCAGCACGGTGTCGAGGTAGACGTGCGGGTTGAGCCAGGTCAGGGCGACCGCGCGCGCCACCACCCCGCGCCGCGACTCCACCACCTCCTCGCCCGCGTCGAGCGCCTGGGCGCGCCGGGCGCGGAGCAGCGACGCGACGCCGTAGACGGTGAGGAAGACGACGCCGAGCCAGCGGACCACCTCGACCGCCCAGGGCGCGCGGTCGACCAGGACACCGATGCCCGCGACGCCGGCCAGGATCAGGACGACGTCGGACAGCGCGCAGATCGTGACGACCAGGCCGACGTGGCTGCGGCGGAGCCCCTGCCGGAGCACGAACGCGTTCTGCGCGCCGATGGCCACGATGAGCGACAGGCCGGTCAGCAGTCCCGCGACGACGTCTCCCACGCGGCACAACCTAGGGCCCACCTGGGCCGGTCCCGACCCGACCCTGACAGATGTCAGGGTCGGCTACGGGTTTTATCCCATGGCAGCCCGTCGGAGCCCCCTGCCAGACTTCCACCCATGACTGAGCAGCCCACGGGAGGGGCGCCGGACGGCGTCGCGGCACGCGCACGGGACCTGGTGAAGGTCTACGGCTCGGAGGAGGCCGAGGTCCGGGCCCTCGACGGAGTGACGGTGGACCTGATGAAGGGTGAGTTCACCGCCATCATGGGCCCGTCGGGCTCCGGGAAGTCCACGCTGATGCACTGTCTGGCTGCGCTGGACACCCCCACCTCGGGCGAGGCCGTCGTCGACGGCACGTCGCTCGGCAGCCTCAAGGACAAGGCGCTGACCACCTTGCGCCGCGACCGCATCGGCTTCGTCTTCCAGGCCTTCAACCTCGTGCCCACCCTGACGGCGAAGGAGAACATCCTGCTGCCGCTCGACCTGGCGGGCAGGAAGGCCGACCAGGAGTGGTTCGACGCCGTCATCGACGCCGTCGGGCTGCGGTCCCGGCTGGGCCACCGCCCCAGCGAGATGTCGGGCGGGCAGCAGCAGCGGGTCGCCTGTGCCCGCGCGCTCGTGAGCCGTCCCTCGATCGTCTTCGCCGACGAGCCCACCGGCAACCTCGACTCGACCAGCTCCGCCGAGGTGCTGGGCTTCCTGCGCCGCAGCGTCGACGAGTTCGGCCAGACGGTCGTCATGGTGACCCACGACCCCGTCGCCGCGTCCTACAGCGACCGCGTCCTGTTCCTCGCCGACGGCAAGGTCGTCGACGAGCTGCGCGACCCCGACCGTGACGCGATCCTCGAGCGGATGGGCGCGCTGTCCGACGCCGCCGCGCGCAAGGCGGGCTGAGCGGTGCTCCGACTCACCTGGCGCAACCTGGTGGCCCGCAAGGTCCGCCTGGTGATGAGCACGCTGGCCATCGTGCTCGGCATCGGCTTCCTCGCCGGTGTGCTGACCTTCAGCCACGGCCTGGGGGCGACCTTCGACAACATCATCGAGGGGTCCACCTCCGACGCCGTCGTACGCACCGAGGGCGAGGTGTCGTTCCAGGCCTCCGGTGCCGGCACGACCAAGCTCATCGAGCCGGCGGTCGTCGAGCAGCTGTCCGAGCTGCCCGAGGTGGCCGCCGCCGACGGTTCGGTCGACGGTGTCGGCGCCTCGCTCCTCGGGGAGGACGGCAAGCTCGTCGGCGGGACCGGCGCCCCCACCCTGGTGTTCAACTACTACGACGGCGTCAACGTCGCCGGTGACCCGATCCTGATCCTGGAGTCGGGCGAGTGGCCGGACGCGCCCGGGCAGATCAACCTCGACGTCTCGTCCGCCGAGCGCGGCGGCTACGAGATCGGCGACCAGGTCACGCTGCTGCTGCCGACGGGCGAGCTGCGCCAGGAGTTCGAGCTCGTCGGCACGTCCAACTTCAACGGCGGCGGCACGGCCGGCGCCACGCTCGCGCTGCTCGAGACCAGCGAGGCGCAGGACGTGTTCCTCGAGGGTGAGGACGCGTTCACCACGGTGAACCTGACGGCGGCCGACGGGGTCAGCCAGACCGAGCTCGCCGCGTCCGCCGAGACCGTCCTGCCCGACGGCTTCACGGCCGTCACCGGCCAGGAGGTGATCGACGAGTCGGACGAGCAGATCGGCCAGTTCATCGACGTCATCGGCTACTTCCTGACCGCGTTCGCGGTGATCGCGATCGTGGTGGGCGCCTTCATCATCTTCAACACCTTCTCGATCCTGGTCTCCCAGCGGGTGCGCGAGTCGGCGCTGCTGCGCGCCCTCGGGGCCAGCCGTCGCCAGGTCACGCGGTCCGTGCTGGTCGAGGCGTTCCTCATGGCGGTGCTGGGCTCGACCCTGGGCCTGGTGCTCGGTCTCGGCCTGTCGCGCGGCCTCGCCGCGATCTTCCGGTCGCAGGGCCTCGACATCGCCGGCGACGTGCTGGTGCTGACGCCCACGACCGTCGTCGTCGCCTACGCCGTGGGCATCGGCGTGACGATGGTGGCGGCCTTCGTGCCGGCCCGCCGTGCCGCCAAGGTGCCGCCGGTCGCCGCCCTGCGGGACGACCTCATGGTCCAGGAGAAGGCGCTCGGCCGGCGCCGGCTCGTGCTCGGCGCGATCGCCCTGCTGGTCGGCGCCGCGCTCATGGGCGCCGGGCTGGTCGGCGCGCCCGGCGCCGACCCGGCGTGGATCGGCGCCGGTGCGGTCATCTGGGTGATCACCGTCGCCGTGATGGCGCCGATCCTCGGGCGGCCGGTCCTGGTCGCGGCGCGAGCCGTGTTCGGCAGGCTCTTCGGCACCACCGGCAAGCTCGCCGGCGAGAACGCCCTGCGCAACCCACGGCGTACGGGTGCCACCGCGTCGGCCCTGATGATCGGCCTGGCCGTGGTCTCGGCCGTCGGCGTGCTGGCCTCCTCGCTCAGCGCCACCAACGACGAGCTCGTCGACCGCGAGTTCCGCAGCGACTTCCTCGTCCAGTCCCCGAGCTTCCAGGGCTTCCCGACCCAGGTGGGCGACCAGATGGCGCAGGTCGACGGGGTCGGGACGATCTCGCGGATGCAGGGCTCGGTGGCCCTGGTCGAGCAGGACCAGAGCTTCGTGATGGGGGTCGACGAGGCGTTCGGCGAGATCTACGAGCTCGACATGCGCTCCGGCACCCAGCAGATGAGCGGCGACGAGGTGATCCTCAGCGCGTCGACGGCCGAGGACCTCGACGCCGACGTCGGTACGACGTTGCCGGTGGCGTTCCCGGGTGGTCAGACCGTCGACCTCGAGGTCGTCGGCGTCTTCGAGGACACGCCGGTCACCAACGGGGTGACGCTGCCGATCAGCGTGCTGGAGGACGCCGGCCTGCGCCGCAACGACAGCGTGCTGAGCATCAACGTCGCCGAGGGTGCCGACGTCGACGAGGTGCACGACGCCCTCGACGCCCTGGTGGAGGACCTGCCGATCGTGACGGTGCAGGACAAGGAGAGCTTCGCCGAGCTCATCAAGCAGCAGGTCAACCAGCTGCTCTACCTCATCTACGGCCTGCTCGCCCTGGCCGTGATCATCGCGGTCATCGGCATCGTCAACACCCTCGGCCTCAGCGTGATCGAGCGGACCCGCGAGGTCGGCCTGCTGCGCGCGGTCGGGCTCTCGCGACGACGGCTGCGGCGGATGATCACGCTGGAGTCGATCGCCATCGCGGTGCTCGGTGCGGTGCTCGGCCTCGCGGTCGGCCTGCTGATCGGGATCGCGCTGCGCCAGTCGCTGTCGGAGGACCTCACCGTGCTGTCGCTGCCCCTCGGGTCGCTCGTGGTCTTCCTGGTCATCGCGGTCCTGTTCGGCGTGCTCGCCGCGATCGTGCCCGCTGCCCGCGCGTCGCGCATGAAGGTGCTCGACGCGATCGCGACGGAGTAGGGGAGATGCTCGAAGCGCTCGGGTGGGGCGCCCTGGCCGCCAGCTCGCTGGTGGTCGGTGCACTCCTCGCGCTCGTACGCACCTGGTCGGCCACCGTCGTCGG
>DASTPB010000045.1:0-3059 GCA_035762385.1 Nocardioides sp.
GCCGGCTCCCTCGACCAGCACGATCTTCATGACGCAGCCGACGACGACGCACCACAGCAGCGTGTAGCCGAACTTCTGCCCCGCGATGAGGGTCGCCACCAGGTCGGCGGCGCCGACGCCGGTCGCCGCGACCACCAGGCCCGGCCCGATGATCCTCCAACGGGGGACGGTGGTCTGCTCGCTCGAGCCGGTCGAGGTCGTGTCAGCCATGGACCAGTACCTTAGCGGTGGTCTGGACCAGTGGGCGAGCGTCCGCGTGGTGCTGCAGCGAGCTGACCAGGACGGATCGGCAACCTTCTCGCGCGGACGCGCGTCTCCTCCGCGGCGCCGACGCGCTGCACACTCACGACAGGAGCTTCCGGTGGTACGTCGCCTCGCACAGGCCATCCTGGGCCTTGCCCTCACCGCCTCTCCCGCGCTTGCCTTCGTCGATCCGGCCAACGCAGGAGGCGACGGCTGGGACCTCGCTGCGACCAGCCGCTTCTCGCCCGACAGCGACGGGGTGAAGGACACCGTGAGCCTGCGGTACCGACTGCCGAGCGCTGCGCACGTCCGCCTCACGATCAGCCCCGCCTCGGACAGGCGACGACCCGTGCGGCGCGTCGACCTCGGTGACCAGCCCGCCGGGGCGCACACGTGGACGTGGAACGGCCGCAACCAATCCGGCAAGCAGGTCCTCGACCAGGCCTACGTGATCCGCCTCTACGACGTCGACCCTGCGCCCTGGCAACGCGAGCGTGCGGCTGAGAAGGTGCAGGTCGACACGATGCTCCGGATCCAGCTGACCGCCCCGACCTACGGCGCCGAGCCCGGAAGCCCCGCCCGCGTCTACCCCCGCACCACGGTCGTCACCGACGCCCTCGACCTGCACGCGAGCGCGGACGAGAAGAAGCTCACCTCCCTCGAGCTCGTCATCCGCAACCGCCGGGGCCGCGTCGTCCGTCGCGCCGACGTCGCCGAGCCGCTCACGACGACCAACGGCGGTCTCTACGGCTACGGACGCACGGTGTCATGGTCAGCCGTGCGTGGCGGCAGGCCGCTCCCCAGTGGCCGCTACACGGCCGTCGTCGTCGGCAGCGACAAGGCCGGCAACAGCGGTCGGACACGGGCGCTGAAGATCTGGGTCTCTGACGACAAGCTGGACTGGCGCGAGACGACCACGACCGTCACTCCGCAGGCGTCCAGGGTCGGCGAGTGCGAGTTCTCCACCGCCAACGGGTGCGGCGAGGTCTCCTACTGCGGCACGGTGCTCGCCAGCACGATGTATGCGGGCGGGTTGAGCTACCGCTCCGACGAGTGCACGGCGCCGAGCCCATCGTGGGCGCTGCGCGAGGGCGCCGCGGCGTCCCACATGCTCGAGGTGCCCGAAGCCACCGGCGTACGCGGCCTCGCCGCGGTGCGCGTCTCCTTCACCGGCGCGCCCACCACGGCCGGCGAGACCGACACCGGCAGCCTGTTCGTCCATGGAGCCGGCGCCGGTGCCACCGTCGTCGGCACCTCCGGCCAGTCTGCATGGGTCGACGCCCCGTCCTGGGGTGGCGGCCTCGTCGGGGACGACGTGCTCCCGCGCCGCGACCCCGCGGCCCTCTGGACCTTCGTCACGACGGGTACCGACTCCGTCGACGTCGAGGCTTACACCGTCGAGGTGCGCTACCTCGCAGTCGCGGACTAGCCGGACCGCGGTCGGGTCGGACGCTTTCGAGGCTCGGTGGAAGTGGCGCGGCGATGGGCCACGGGGGAGACGAGACCGAAGCTCCGTTGCGTCGACCACTGGCTCCCGACCACGACGACGTTCGGCGACCGGTCACCAGCTCGGACGCGCCTGTGTCCCCGCTACCGGGTGGGTGGAGGCGGGGTGTGGGGCGGGGTCATGGTCGGCACGGGCGTGGGATGCCGGGCGGGGCGGGTGGTCCGTCCGTGTCGGCTACGCAACTCGTGCCGTCGCGTCCGCGTCGGTAGCGCTGGCCGTGAGGGCTCGTCCACTCAAAGACCCCGGGCGCGACCATCCGGTAGCGCCAGGCCGTGTGCGTCTTCAACCGATGGTGGGACCGGCATAGGCCCGCGAGGTTGTTGGTCTCCGTGGGACCGAGTTGTGGCCGGCCCTCAGCCGAAGCGTCAGGGTCATATGGGATGACGTGGTCGATGTCGCAGCGCCGCGCGACTCGGGTGCACCACGGGAAGACGCACATCCGATCGCGGAGAACGACTTGCTCGCGGATCCGGTCGGGGACCTCGTACGCGTCGGTGTGCAGGTCGGTGTTGAGGTCGATGACCGGCTTGATCGTCACCTTCGTGCGGGAGTCGGCGCACCAGTCGCGGACCTGGTCGAGCAGTACGAGCCGCTGGCCCTCCTCCAGCCGGCCGGTGGGACCGAACACCGTCGTGTCGCCGGAGAAGCCGGCGTCGAAGTGCGCGTGCAGCACGACCTCACGTGCGACGGGGAGCCCGTCGCCACTACGGGGGCTGCCGGCAGGGCTGGCGCCGGTCTCGTGGAGGTCGAGCGCGGTCTGGGTCCGCGCCAGGTCACCGAGCGCGGCCGAACGCCGCGCACCCAGGGATGCGTCGGAGCCGAGGGCCTTCAACGTCGCGGCGCCGTGGGCGAGGGCGCGGTCGAGGTCGAGGGCGTCGGCGATGTCGAGCTCGGCCTCCACCCGCATGGTGCCGGCGAAGTGCACGTCGTCAGAGTGGATGGTCACATGCCGCGGGTCGACGTGGAGGTGGCCGTCCTCGGGATCCGCCGCCGGATCAGCAGCGGCGAGGTCGAACCGTTTGATCGCCTCCGCGACGAGCCGGTCCAGCTGCGCCGGTCCGATCTTGCCGGCCACGGCCGCGACCTGCGCGTCGACGAACCCGGCCGCCTCCCGAGTCAGCGCGGGTGAGGAGTGGATGGTGACCTCGGCGACGGCCTTGGCCTTCCACGCCGGCACCCGACCGGCCTGGACCTGCGCCCACAGTCGCGGCAGGCGGTGGCGCAGCTCGAGGGCGTGCCCGACGAGCTTCTTCGCCGCGAGCGTCGAGGTGCCGAGGACACCGCCGAGCTCGGCAAGGCAGAACTCCGC
>DASTPB010000046.1:0-2590 GCA_035762385.1 Nocardioides sp.
CTGCGTGGTGTAGCGGATCGAGCGAGGGAGGAACGCCTCGACGACGACCCCGAGGCAGGCGACACCGAACACCACCAGCAGCGGCCAGAGCTCGAAGTACTCGACGCTGGGCTTCACGAACTCGGTCACTGGGGACCACCCTCCTGGCCGATGCCCACGCTCGCGAGGGAGTCGTGGACGAACGGGTTGATGACGTCGAGCAGCGGCATCGGGTAGAAGCCGAACAGCACGAGCGCGAGCAGCAGCGGGGCGAGGATGCCCACCTCACGCCGGTCGAGGTCGGCCACGGGGGCCACTCCGACGCGGTCCGGGCCGGTCATCGTCCGCTGGTACATCCAGAGGGCGTAGAACGCGGCGAGGACGATCGCGAGGACGGCCACCGAGCCGGCCAGCCAGTGGTGGTCGAACGCCGCGATGATGACGAGCATCTCGGAGACGAACGGCGACAGGCCGGGGAGGCCGGCCGCAGCGAGGCCGCCGACGAGGAAGAAGCCGGCGAGCACCGGGGCGGCCTTCTCGACCCCGCCCATCTGCCGGATGGACGCCGTGCCGGTGCGGTGGATCAGGAACCCGGCCACGAGGAACATCAGCGCCGTCGCGATGCCGTGGTTGACCATGTAGAGGATCGCACCGGAGCTGCCGTTCGAGCTGAACACGAAGATGCCCAGCACGATGAAGCCGAAGTGCGAGAGCGACGTGAGGCCGATCAGGCGCAGGACGTCGTCCTGGCCGATCGCGACCAGCGCGCCGTAGATGATCGAGACCAGCGCCAGCACCACGACGACCGGCGTCGCCCACTGCGAGGCGTCGGGCAGCAGCCCGAGGCAGAACCGCAGCATGCCGAACGTGCCGATCTTGTCGAGGATGCAGACGAGCAGCACCGAGGTGCCGGTGGTCGCCTTCTCCGTCGTGTCGGCCAGCCAGGTGTGGACCGGGAACATCGGGGCCTTGATGGCGAAGGCGACGAAGAAGCCGACGAACAGCCAGCGCTGCGTGGTCTCGTCGATGTCGATCGCGGCGAGGTCGCTGATCAGGAAGCTCGGATCGCCCGCGTTGGCGGAGACCACGTAGAGCCCGATCACCGAGGCGAGCATGATGAGCCCGCCGGCGAGCTGGTAGATGAGGAACTTCGTCGCGGCGCGTCCCCGGCCGGCACGGCCGAAGCCGCCGATGAGGAAGTAGGCCGGGATGAGCGTCGCCTCGAACACGACGTAGAAGAGCAGCACGTCGGTGGCGGTGAAGACGGCCAGCGACATCGCCTCGAGGCCCAGCGTCCAGGCGAAGAAGGACTTCGCGCCGTTGTTGCCCGGGGCCTCCGACTCGTGCCAGCCGGCCAGCATCACGATCGGCACGAGCACCACGGTGAGCAGGACCATCAGCAGCCCGAGGCCGTCGACGCCCAGGGCGTAGTGGACGCCGAGCGAGCCGATCCACTCGCGGGTCTCGGTGAGCTGCATGCCGTCACCGGCGTCGTACTGCGTCGCGGCGACGATGCCCGCGACCAGGGTGGCGGCGGCGAAGCCGAGGCCGACCAGCCGGGCGACCGCGGCCGGCGCGACGGCCGTGACGAGCGCGCCGACGAGCGGCAGCAGGATCAGGACTGTGAGGATCATCCGAGGTTCACCGCCAGGAGAGCGAGGACGACCAGCAGGGCGCCGCCGAGGAGGGACAGGGCGTAGGAGCGCACGAAGCCGTTCTGGACCCGACGCATCGTGGTGGACAGGCCGCCGACGGCGGACGACCCGCCCTCGACGACGCCGTCGACACCCACCCGGTCGAAGGTGGCCAGCCCGCCGACGAGCGAGGCTCCGGGGCGTACGACGACCGCGTCGTTGATCGCGTCGCCGTAGAGGTCGGCACGCGCCGCGCGGGTCGCGAACGACACGTCCTGCGGGGCCTCCCGCGGGACGTCGCGCCGGCCCACCAGGAACCAGGCCGCGGCCACGCCGACCGCGACGACGGCGGTGATGATCAGGGTGATCGCCAGGGCCGGGAGCGGCGGCTCGTGGTGCTCGACCTGGCCGGTCACCGGCTCGAGCCAGGTGACGATCCAGTCGCCGAGCAGGAGCACGCCGCCGAGGACCGACAGCGCGGCCAGCACGACCAGCGGCACGGTCATCACCTTGGGCGACTCGTGCGGGTGGACACCCGGCTCCCACCGCTTCTCGCCGAAGAAGGTCATCAGCATCAACCGGGTCATGTAGAAGCCGGTGATGCCCGCGCCGAGCACGGCGAGGATGCCGATGACGAGGTTGTCGGCCAGCGCGGTCTCGATGATCCGGTCCTTCGACCAGAAGCCGGAGAAGCCCGGGAAGCCGATGATCGCGAGGTAGCCCATCGCGAAGGTCAGGAACGTGACCGGCATCGCCTTGTTGAGGGCGCCGTAGTGGCGCATGTCGACGTCGTCGTCCATCCCGTGCATGACGGAGCCGGCACCCAGGAACATGTTGGCCTTGAAGAAGCCGTGGGTGAGCAGGTGGAAGATCGCGAACGGGTAGCCCACCGGACCGAGACCGGCCGCCAGCATCATGTAGCCGATCTGGCTCATGGTGGATCCGGCCAGCGCCTTCTTGATGTCGTCCTTGGCGCA
>DASTPB010000047.1:0-2043 GCA_035762385.1 Nocardioides sp.
GGCGCCAAGCGCGGGCACCTGCGCGTGCTCACGCCCACTGACTGACAGGGCCCGGCACCCCCTAGGATCGTCGGCGTGAACATCGACCAGCAGCTGTTGAGCATCATCGTCTGCCCGGCCTGTCACGGCGAGCTGTTGCCCGCGACCGGTGGCGTCGAGGAGCTCGTGTGCCAGGGGTGCGGCAACGCCTACCCGGTCCGCGACGACATCCCGGTGCTGCTGGTCGACGAAGCCCGCAAGCCCGCCTGAGGCTGAGGAGCAGGCCGTGGCGACCTGGTTCGACGAGGCCCGGCTGGACGACCCCGGGGTGCTGGAGACGGTCGACCTCCGGTTGCGCACGCTCGCGGAGAGCGGCGCCCGGGTGCGCCGCGAGGCCCACGAGTCCGCCGCGGCGACCGCGGAGGCGATCGCCCGCGGCCGCGACGACGCCCGCCCGCGCGCGGTGATCGCCGCCGGGCCGGACTCGCGGCTGCTGCGTGCGGTGCTCGAGCCGTGGTGCCCGGTGCCGTTCGTGGCCTGGCCCAACCCGGGCCTCCCCGGATGGGCCGGGTCGCTCGACCTCGTCGTGATGCTGGCCCCCGAGGGCAACGACCACGGCTCGGCGTCCGCCGTCGCCGAGGCCGTACGCCGCGGAGCACAGGTCGTGGTCGCGTGTCCCGAGCGGTCGCTCGTGGGTGAGCACGCCGCGGGGCGGCACGTGACGGTCCTGCCGACGGTCACCGGTGACCAGCTCGCGACCGCCGTCGTCGTGCTCGACTACCTCGCCCACGTCCACCTCGGTCCCCGCGCCGACGCCGAGTCGGTGGCCGCGTCGCTCGACCGCGTCGCCGAGAACTGCTCGCCGCACCGCGACCTCGCGGTCAACCCGGCGAAGATGCTCGCGATCGCGCTGGCCGACACCAACCCGCTCGTGTGGGGCGGATCCGTCCTCGCAGCCCGCGCCGCGCGACGACTGGCCGAGTCGCTGCGGCGCACGAGCGGCCGGTCGGCGATCGCCGGCGACGCCGAGCACCTGCTGCCCGTCATCGAGGCGACCAAGCCGCAGGACGTGTTCGCGGACCCGTTCGCCGAGGAGCCCGCTGAGCTCCGCCCGCTGCTGCTGATCGTCGACGACCGCTCCGACGACCCCGTGGTGCGCGCGCAGACGGGCGACCTGAAGGCCGCCGCCGCACGCCACGGCGTACGCGTGGAGGTGCTCGAGACCGACGCCGATGCCGAGGTCGCGCGCTACGCGTCGCTCCTGCTCACGGGCACCTACGCCACGGAGTACCTCCGCGTCGGCCTCGTCGACGACTAGCCTCCCGGCCCCAGCCGCATCCCGAACACCAGCGCGTCGACGCCGTGGACGACGGCCGTGCGCTCCACAGCCATGCCGAGGTTGCGGGCGACGCCCTGGGAGGCGACGTTGTCCGGGCGGATCAGCGCCACGAGGTGCTCGACCCCGGCCGCGGCAGCGCAGTCCCGCACGGCTCGCGCCGCCTCCGTGGCGTGACCGCGCTGCCGCATCTCCGGCACGAGGTGGTAGCCGACCTCGACGTGGGGCGTGCCCTCGACGTCCTGCACGGTCAGGCCGCAGTCACCGACGAAGTCGCCGTCGTGGGTCTCGACCACCCACAGGCCGAAGTCGTGCTCGGCGTAGTTGCGCTCCTGCCACTCGATCCACCGCACGGCGTCCTTGCGGGTGCTCGGCGGCCTGCCCCCGCGGACCGCGTCGAAGGCGGTCAGGACGGCGGTGATGTCCGCCAGGTCGTCCATCGTCATCGGGCGGAACCGGAGGCGATCCGTCGGGTCGGGCAGCACGCGGCCCACGCTACGACCGCGTGCCGGCCGGCGGCTGCTGCACGACGTCTGCCCAGACCTCGACCAGCGCTCGGGGAGGAGTCCCTCCGGCTCGGTCGCTAGGGATTCCACCACGGTGCCAGGGGTGCCACCGCGGTCGCCAAGGGTGCCACCGCGAGCTCGAGGCGCTCGCTGCGCTGCCACTACTGGTCACGCGCACCCGCACCACGCCGCGGTCGCCCTCGACCACGAGGTCCTCGACGT
>DASTPB010000048.1:0-39634 GCA_035762385.1 Nocardioides sp.
TGCTTCACGGTGAGCCCGCGGTACTCGGTCAGCACAGCGCCGGCGGAGTCGTTGAAGGACTCAACGATCTCTGCGACGGCGGCAGTCTTTTCTGGCCGCGCCATGGGTCTCCTTCCGGGGTTGACCACCGGCGTCGGGCCCACAGACGACGAACGCCCTGAGCACAGGCTCAGGGCGTGGATGCGGCGTACGCCGCTGCTCTGACACCTGCGCCGGCCGCCCGCTGCTGCGGACCTTCGGTCACGGGCCGGGAGCTCGTGACAACCTGCGGTCTCTGGTTTCGAGAGGGAACAGTACGCGGCGAGGCGCGGACCCGACAAATCGGCGGAGCCGGCCGGCAAACCGCGCAATCCTCCCACGCCGGTCGTCCATCACTGGTGCAATGTCCCCGTGGACCACCAGCTCATGACCGTCGGCGCCTCCCTGGCCCGCAGCGACGAACGCATGCTCACCGGACGCAACGCCGCCGGACGCCTCTGGAAGACCGGCTTCGTGGGTCTCGACCCGCTGATCGGCGGCGGGATGCGGGCCGGCTCCCTGGTGCTGCTCGCCGGGCCGCAGGGCCTCGGCAAGTCGACGTTCGCGCTGCAGGTCGCGCGCAACAACGCTGCGACCGGCCGCCCGGTCCTCTACTTCTCCTACGAGCACGACGCCGAGGACCTCACCCAGAAGCTCATCGCGATGGAGGCGGGCGAGCTCGACGACTCCGACCAGGTGCGGGTGACGGCCATCCGCTCGATCTTCGACGACCTCTGGGTGAGCTCGCTCGAGCACCGCCTCGAGTCCGTCCCTGCGGGCGTCGAGGCGCTGTCGCGCGTCGCCCAGTACTCCGAGATGCTCTTCGTGCACCGCTCCACCGGCACCCGCACCGACCTGGCCGCGATCCAGGCCGCCGTCGAGATGGTGCGCGAGCTGGCCGGCTCGACGCCGCTGGTGGTCGTCGACTACCTGCAGAAGGTCAAGACGAGCCAGGTCGACGAGGAGAACAGCACCACCGAGATCGTCGAGGGGCTCAAGGACCTCGCCATCGACATCAGCGCGCCGGTCCTCGCGATCGCCGCAGCCGAGAAGGAGGCGCTCCGGTCGGGCAAGCGGATGCGCGCCAACGACCTCCGCGGCTCGAGCGCCCTGGCCTACGAGGCCGACGTCGTGCTGGTGCTCAACAACAAGTTCGACATCGTCGCACGCCACCACCTGACCTACGACCTCGGCAACGCGGAGCGGTTCCGCGAGTACGCCGTCCTGACCATCGAGAAGAACCGGTTCGGCCGCGACGGATCCGTGCTGCAGTTCCGCACCCGCTTCGACCAGGGCCGCTACGAGCCCGAGGGCACCGAGGTCAAGGAGCAGCTGATCGACGAGCGGGTCTTCCGGGAGTGAGGCGTGTCAGCCTGGCGACCCGCCCGCCCAGGCTCACAGCCCGGGCGCCTCGGTGACCTGGCTGCTCGGGGGCGCCTCGATCTCGACGTCCGCACCGAAGTCGGAGTAGGTGCCCTCGGTGGTCGTGGCGGTCGGCTTGCCGCCGCCCACGGCCGGGAGCTGCATGCTCTGGGTGAACTTGCGCGGCAGGTCATCGCCGTCGACCCACATCTCGGTCACCAGCTCGTCGGGCATCATGTCGGCCATCGCGGGCGGGAACTCCATGGCCTTCAGGAACTGCGTCGGGTCGAGGGTGATCCGGTAGTGGTTGGTCTCGACCCCGTCGACGTCCTCGGTCCCGACGAGCTCGAGCTTCTTCGGTGCCTCCATCGCCTTGAACATGACCTCGGGGTCGGTGGCCCTGCCGATCATCCCGAACAGCGAGGTCGGGTCGCTCAGGTCGATCTTGAGCCACTTGTCGCCCATCCCGAGCCCCGGGGACTTCATGAACATCGCCTGGTCGACCAGGATCATCTCGAGGTCCTGCGCGCCGCTGCCGGTCGCCTCCATCTCGATGCCGTCGTCGCCGAAGCGGGCCTGGCCCGACATCGTCTGGGTCTGGCCTCCGGAGTCCGACGTGGTCTCGAACGAGAAGCTCTCCGCCTCACGCATCGCGGCCATGATCGCCGGGTAGAAGTCGTCGGCGGAGAGCTCGGCGAGCGCAGCCCCCGCGGGCGCCTCGCTCGCGTCGGCACCCTCGTCGGTGCTCTCGTCGGTGCTCCCTGCCGTGGAGTCGTCGGTGGAGTCGTCGGTGGACTCGTCGGTGCTCTCGTCGGTGGCTGAGCTCGAGGCGTCGGTGGAGCCGGCGTCGTCGCTGCACGCGACGAGCCCGACCCCCAGGGTCAGCACCAGGGCGGCGGGGCCGAGGCGGCGGGCGAGGGACGGGACGCGCATGGGTGCCTCCTGGGACGGGTGGTACGACGACGGCTGGGGCAGGTGCCACCCAGTGTCCACCCACGTCCTACCCGATGCCCCCCAAGCCGAACGGCCCGGCCGCCCCGAAGGACGACCGGGCCGTGCAGCGCGGGGAGGGTCAGGCCTGGACGGCCTCGTCCTCCGACGCGACGTTCTTCACGCGGTTGGGGTCGACCTGGATGCCGGGACCCATCGTCGTGGAGACGGTGACCTTCTTGATGTAGCGACCCTTGGAGCTGGCCGGCTTGAGGCGCAGCACCTCGTCGAGGGCGGCGGCGTAGTTCTCCGCGAGCTGGACCTCGGAGAAGGACGCCTTGCCGATGATGAAGTGCAGGTTGGCGTGGCGGTCGACGCGGAACTCGATCTTGCCGCCCTTGATGTCCGTGACGGCCTTGGCGACGTCGGGGGTCACCGTGCCGGTCTTCGGGTTGGGCATGAGCGAGCGGGGGCCGAGGACACGACCGAGGCGGCCGACCTTGCCCATCATGTCGGGCGTCGCCACGACGGCGTCGAAGTCGAGCCAGCCGCCGGCGACCTTCTCGATCAGCTCGTCGCCACCGACGAACTCGGCGCCGGCCTCACGGGCGGCCTCGGCCTTGTCCGCGTTGGCGAAGACCAGGACGCGGGCGGTCTTGCCCGTGCCGTGCGGGAGGTTGACGGTGCCGCGGACCATCTGGTCGGCCTTGCGCGGGTCGACACCCAGGCGCATGACGACGTCGAGGGTCTCGTCGAACTTCTTCTTGGAGCCACCCTTGGCGATCTTGATGGCGGCCAGCGGCGCGTAGAGCTCGTCCTTGTCGAACGTCTCGGCGGCCGCGCGGTAGGTCTTGCTGCGCTGCATTGTCTTCTCGTTTCTGTGGTGCGAAGGATGTGGTTAGCGAGCCAGCGCGGCTCTCCCACGTATCAGTCGGTCGTGACGCCCATCGAGCGCGCAGTGCCCTCGACGATCTTCATGGCCGCGTCGATGTCGTTGGCGTTGAGGTCGGGCAGCTTGGTGGTCGCGATCTCGCGGACCTGGTCCTTGGTCAGCTTGCCGACCTTGTCCTTGTGCGGGACGCCCGAGCCCTTGGACAGACCGGCGGCCTTCTTGATGAGCTCGGCGGCCGGCGGGGTCTTGGTGATGAAGTCGAACGAGCGGTCCTCGTAGATGGTGATCTCGACGGGGATCACGTTGCCGCGCATGGACTCGGTCTGGGCGTTGTAGGCCTTGCAGAAGTCCATGATGTTGACGCCGTGCGGACCGAGCGCCGTACCGACCGGCGGAGCCGGGGTGGCCGAACCGGCCTGCAGCTGCACCTTGACGAGTGCGGCGATCTTCTTCTTGGGAGGCATTGCCTTCTTCTTTCTCTCGTGTGGTCATGACGAGGGCACCTGCCCCCTGCCACGGGTTGTTGCTTCCTGCATCATCGGCCCGCAGTGCGGGCCGACAGAAATCGTCAGACCTTCTGGATCTGGCTGAACGACAGCTCGACCGGGGTCTCGCGGCCGAAGATCTCGACCAGCGCCTTGACGCGCTGGGACTCGGCGTTGATCTCGGTGATCGTCGCGTGGAGCGTGGCGAACGGGCCGTCGACCACCATGACCGAGTCGGAGACGTCGAAGTCGGCGACCTCGACCGGCTTGCGCGGCGTGGTGGCGGCGCCCTTCTCGCCCGACGCGGCGGCCTCGGCCTCGGCGACGGCCACGACGGCCGGGGCGAGCATGTCCTCGACCTCGCTCATGCTCAGCGGCACGGGCTGGTGGCTGTGGCCCACGAAGCCGGTGACCGACGGCGTGTGGCGCACGGCGGACCAGGACTCGTCGGTGAGGTCCATGCGGACCAGGACGTAGCCCGGCAGGACGGTGCGGGTGACCATCTTGCGCTGGCCGTTCTTGATCTCCGCGACCTCCTCGGTGGGGACCACGATCTCGTGGATGTAGTCCTCCATGTTGAGGGAGATGATGCGGTTCTCGAGGTTGTGCTTGACCCGCTTCTCCATGCCGGAGTAGGTGTGCACGACGAACCAGTCGCCGGGCTTGGCCCACAGCTCGCGGCGGAACGCCTCGAGCGGGTCGCTCTCCTCGGCCTCGGCGCCGCCGGCCTCGTCGGTCACGTCAGCGGCGGCCTCGTCGGACAGGTCCACGTCGGACACGTCCTCGTCGGTCACGTCCTCGTCGGCAAGGTCGGACGCCTCATCGGCGGGGGTGTCGGCGGGGGTGTCCTCGACGACGTCCTCGACGGCGTCCTCCGGGGTCGCCTCGTCGACGGACTCGACCCGGTCGTCGACCTGGTCCACGTCATTGTTCTCAGACACGTCTCACTCCGTAGTTCGTAGCTGGGGGCGGGGAACCGTCTCCCCCGTCGTCACTGGACGCTGCTGCCGCCGGTGAAGATCTCGAAGACCAGCTTTCCGAAAGCCAGGTCCAGGACCGTCACGAGCGCCATCACCACGACGACGAAGACCAGCACGACGAAGAAGTAGGTGATCAGCTGCTGCTGGGTGGGCCACACCACCTTGCGGAGCTCGGCCACCACCTGGCGCAGGAACGTGGCGGGGCTGGTGCGCCCACGGTCGTCGCCGCGCGAGTCGCGCCGGTCCTGAACCGCGTTGCCGTCGGCCACGTCATCCACCTTCTCGCCGTTGCTGTGTGCAGTGTTGCTGTGCAGTGTTCCTCGCAGGGCACGAGGGACTTGAACCCCCAACCTTCGGTTTTGGAGACCGATGCTCTGCCAGTTGAGCTAGTGCCCTCCGGCGGTCTCTTCCCATTACTGGGGGCATGCCGAAGCATGTGGCGAAACCACCAATCCGGAAGCATACGGGGCGGTCACGGTCCCAGTCGAACCGAGGCCGCACCACCGGGCGCCGCCGCGTGCGCGGCGTCCCCCTACGATGCGGGCATGGCGGGTGCGGGGGCGGGTCCGGCGGAGCGCGCGGAGCCGCGACGCGAGGTGTCGCGGCTGCCCAAGGCGCACCTCCACCTCCACTTCACCGGGTCGATGCGCCACGGCACGCTGCTCGAGCTGGCCGAGCGGGACGGCATCGCGCTGCCCGACTCGCTGGTCGAGGACTGGCCGCCGCGGCTCAGCGCCGCCGACGAGAAGGGCTGGTTCCGCTTCCAGCGCCTCTACGACGTGGCGCGATCGGTGCTGCGCACGCCCGACGACGTACGACGCCTGGTCCTCGAGGCCGCGGAGGACGACGTGCGCGACGGCGGCCGCTGGCTGGAGATCCAGGTCGACCCGAGCGGGTACGCCGCCCGCTTCGACGGCATCACCGCGTTCACCGACCTCGTCCTCGACTGCGTGCGCGACGCGTCCGAGCGCACCGGGCTCGGCATCGCGGTCGTCGTCGCCGCCAACCGCACGCGCCACCCGCTCGACGCACGCACGCTCGCCCGCCTGGCGGCCCAGTACGCCGGCCGCGGCGTCGTCGGGTTCGGGTTGTCCAACGACGAGCGTCGCGGCAGCACCGAGGACTTCGTGGGGGCCTTCCGGATCGCCGACCGGGCGGGGCTGCTGCTCGCACCCCACGGCGGGGAGCTGCGCGGGCCCGACCACGTCCGCCAGTGCCTCGACCGCCTCGGCGCCCACCGGCTCGGGCACGGCGTCCGGAGCGCGGAGGACCCGGCACTGCTCGACCGGATCGTCGAGGCGGGCGTCGCGCTGGAGGTGTGCCCGGTCTCCAACGTGTCTCTCGGCGTCTACAGCGACCTGACGTCCGTCCCGCTGCCGCAGCTCCTCGCCGCGGGCGCGACCGTCGCCCTGGGCGCCGACGACCCGCTGCTCTTCGGCTCCCGGCTGGCCGGCCAGTACGCCACGATGCGCGCGGCGCACGACCTCGACGACGTGACGCTGGCCCGGCTCGCGGAGATGTCGTTCGAGGCGGCCCGGGCGCCGTCCGACGTGGTCGCTGCAGCCAAGCGGGACATCGCCGCCTGGCTCGGATGACACCTGCCGACTGCTCGCCCGACATCTATCTGAGGACGCCGCGTACGCGAAAGGACCCTGTGCCCGTCCACCACGTCCTCAGATATCGCTCACAGGGCGCAGCCGACCGTCACGGGCTCGTTGACGAGGGTGACGCCGAAACGCTCGTGCACCCCGTCGCGCACCTCGCGGGCGAGGGCGAGCAGCTCGGCGGTGGTGGCACCGCCGCGGTTGGTGAGGGCGAGGGTGTGCTTGGTGGAGAGACGCACCCGGTCCCCCGCGGCCGGGCTGGCGTAGCCCTTGCCGAACCCGGCGTGCTCGATGAGCCACGCGGCGCTCGACTTCACCGAGCCGTCCGGTTGCTGCCACTGGGGAGCTCCGTCGGGCAGGGCGGCGGCCTGCTCGGGCGTCAGGAACGGGTTGGTGAAGAAGGACCCGGCGCTCCACGTGTCGTGGTCGTCGGCGTCGAGCACCATCCCCTTGCCGGCGCGCAGGGCGAGCACGGCGTCGCGCACGGCCGCCAGGGGGGCGCGCTCGCCGGGCTGGACGCCGAGGGCGCGGGCCAGCTCGGCGTAGGCCACCGGCTCGGACAGGTCGCCCTGCCGCAGCTGGAGGACCACCTCGAGCACGACGTAGCGGCCGGGCTCGGCCTTGAAGCGGCTGTGGCGGTAGCCGAAGCCGCAGTCGGCCGCGGCGAAGGTGCGCTGGGTGCGGTCGACGCGGTCCCACGTGCGGACCCGGGCGATGGTCTGGGAGACCTCCTGCCCGTAGGCACCGACGTTCTGGATGGGCGTCGAGCCGACGGCTCCCGGGATCCCGGACAGCGCCTCGATGCCGGCCCACCCCTGGGCCACCGCGTGGGCGACGAGCCGGTCCCAGTCCTCGCCGGCCGCGACCGTGAGCACCACTCCTCCGCACTGGGCGAGGGCGTCGACGTCGCAGGTGTCGGTGTCGGCGTCGACGCCGGTGGTCGCGACCTGCACGACCCGGCCGTCGAAGCCCGCGTCGGCGACGACGAGGTTGGAGCCACCCGCGAGCAGCAGGACCGGGGTGCCGGCGGCGTCGGCGTCGGCGACGGCGGCGACCAGCTCGGGCTCGGTGGTCGCGCGCACCCACTCGCGGCCAGGGCCACCGAGGCGCAGGGTGGTGTGGTCGCGCAGGTCAGGCACGGACAGTGGCCTCGCGCACCACGGCCTTGGGCATCCCGAGCACCTTCTGGCCCTCGCAGGTCACCTCGAGGGCGAGGGTGACGAGCCCGTCCGCGACGGACTTCACGGTGCCGCCGACGACCACGTCTGCGCCGCCCTCGGCCGGTACGACGACGGGGCTGGTGAACTTCGCCCCGAGGTCGACGACCTCGGCGCCGCCGGTCCACTCGGCGACCGCGCGGCCGACGAGCGCGAGGGTGTACATCCCGTGGGCGATCACGCCGGGGAGGCCGACGCTGCGGGCGACGTCCTCGTCCTGGTGGATCGGGTTGTGGTCGCCGCTCGCCTCGGCGTAGGCCACGAGGTCGGCGCGGGTGACCGTGAAGGTCCTGGTCTCGAGGACGTCGCCGACGTCCAGGCGGTTGCTCATGCGGCACCTCCGGCGGAGTGGACGAGGGTGGCCTTGCCGGTGCAGACGACGGCGCCGGTGGCGTCGGTGATCTCGCTGGTCGTGGCGATGATGTCGGCGCCCCCGATCTGGCGCAGGCCGGTGACGGTGAGGGTGGCGGAGAGCTCGTCGCCGACCGCCAGGGGGCGTGCGTAGGCGAAGCGCTGCTCGCCGTGGACGATGCGGTGCAGGTCGATGGCCTCGGCGTCGAGGAAGGCCTGCATCGCGTCGAAGGCCAGCACGATCGGGAAGGTCGGCGGGACCGTCCCGTCGTCGGCGGGGTGCCCGACGGCAGCGGCGAACGCGCTGACCCGCTCGGGGGTCACGGACAGGTGAGCCGGTGCGGGGAACTCACGTCCCACCAGCGAGGGGTCGACGGACATGGCCCCGAGCCTACAAACACGACAACCCGTCCGAGTGCTCGGACGGGTCGGGTGCGACGTGGAACGACGTCAGCGGGTCTCGCGGTGGATCGTGTGGCGACGGTCCCGGGGGCAGAACTTCTTCAGCTCGATGCGGTCCGGGTCGTTGCGGCGGTTCTTCTTGGTGATGTAGTTGCGCTCCTTGCACTCCGTGCACGCGAGCGTGATCTTGGGGCGGACGTCAGAAGACTTGCTGGCCATCGGAGAACCTCTACTTTGCTGGTGATGCGGAGACTTGGTGGTAGCGGGGGCGGGACTCGAACCCGCGACACCACGATTATGAGCCGTGTGCTCTAACCACCTGAGCTACCCCGCCGCGGAGGACAGACTCCCCGGAGGAGGTCCGACCCAGAGCCCCTTTACGGAATCGAACCGTAGACCTTCTCCTTACCATGGAGACGCTCTGCCGACTGAGCTAAAGGGGCAACGACGGAGAACGATACACACGCCCCGCCGGGTTGAGAAATCGGCTGATCGCTGCCCCGGTGCGGCCGTTCAGGACGCCTGGATCCGGGGCCAACCGACGGCCTCCTCGAGCTCGTACGCCAACCCCAGCAGGCGTGCCTCGCGGCCCGCTCCGGCGCCGAGCATCATGCCCTGCGGCAGGCCCGCCGCCGTCGTGGCCAGTGGCAGCGAGATCGCCGGCTCGCCGGTTGCGTTCTGCAGCGGCGTGAACGCCACCCAGTCCATCAGCCGGCTCATGATCTCGTCGTAGTCCTGGTCGGGGCGGAGGTGGCCCACGCGCGGCGTCTCCGTCGCGAGGGTGGGCGTCAGGGTGATGTCGTACGACGCCCGGTGCTGCGCGGCGAGGCGCTGCGAGCGGCGCAGCACGGCGATCGAGTACGGCTGCTTGTGCAGGTTGCGCGCGGCGTGACGGGCCAGGCCCAGCGTGAGGTTGTCGAGCCTGGTCGGGTCCCAGGTGGGACCGAAGTCCTTCCTGCCCCGGCGCGCGATGGCCAGCGCGAGCATCGACCAGAAGCGGACGAAGTGGTCGGGGAAGCTGGCCGGGACCGGGTTGTCGACCTCCTCGACGTGGTGCCCGAGCTCCTCGAGCAGCGCGGCGGTGCGCAGCGTCAGCTCCCGCACCTCCGGGCTGCAGGAGCGGCCGATCCCCTCCGTCACCACGGCGACGCGGAGCCGCGCACGGCTCGGGCGGCTGACGTCGCCCACGGGCGCGAGCACCGGGTTGCGCCAGACCTTCTCGGCCTCGCGGTAGAAGGCGGCGGTGTCGCGCACGCTGCGGGTGAGGACGCCGTCGGAGACGATCCGCACGGGCATGTCGCGCATCATCCGGTCCTGGGCGAGACGTCCGCGGGTGGGCTTGAGGCCGACGAGACCGTTGACCGCGGCCGGGATGCGGATGGAGCCACCGCCGTCGTTGGCGTGCGCGATCGGAACAGCGCCCGCGGCGACCAGCGCGGCGGAGCCGGCGGACGACGCGCCGGCGTAGTGGTCGGGGTTCCACGGCGAGCGGACCGGGCCGAGCCGCACGTGGTCGGCGGCGCCGGAGAAGCCGAACTCCGAGAGCTGGGTCTTGCCGAGCGGGATGAGCCCGGTGGCGAGGTACAACCGGGCGAAGTCGCCGTCGGCGGCCTGCGGCGTCGCGGTGAACGCGTCTGACCCGTGCTGGGTCGGCATGCCGGCGACGTCGACGTTGTCCTTGACGAAGGTCGGCACGCCGGCGAACCAGCCGCCGCGCGGGTGCCGGGCCTCGGCACGGGCGCGGTCGTAGGCGGCGTACGCCACCGCGCCGAGGGCGGCGTCGACCTGCTCGGTGCGGGCGATGGCGGCCTCCACGACCTCCGGCACGGACACGAGCCCGGAGCGGAGGGCCTCGACGAGGCCCGTCGCGTCGAGCTCGGCGAGGGCGTCGTCGGCGGAGAAGGCGTGCACCCGCGTCGTCATGTCGCGACACTAGTCGTGACGGGACGTATCGAGACCGGCCCGGAGCAATTCGGTGGCCGACACCGCCCGGGTGGTGCAGCGTGACGGTCATGACGAGCAGCAGCGACCACTGGGACGCCGAGACCGCGGCGACGTACGACGAGAGCTCGGCGTTCATGTTCGCGCCCGAGGTCCTGGACCCGGCGGTCGACTTCCTGGCCGCGCTCGCCGGCGACGGTGCCGCGCTCGAGCTGGCCATCGGCACCGGCCGGGTCGCGATCCCCCTGTCCGACCGCGGCGTCCCGGTCTCCGGCATCGAGCTGTCGCAGCCGATGACGGACGAGCTCCACCGCAAGCGGGCTGACATCCCCGTCGTGGTGGGCGACATGGCCACCGCCCGCGTCGACGGTGAGTTCAGTCTGGTCTACGTGGTGTGGAACAGCATCGGCAACGTGCGCACCCAGCCCGAGCAGGTCGCGTGCTTCCGCAACGCCGCCCGCCACCTCGCCCCGGGTGGCCGCTTCGTGGTCGAGCTGTGGGTGCCCGGGATCCGGCGCTTCCCGCCCGGCCAGGCCGCGGTGCCGTTCCACGTCGGGAGTCGTCACGTCGGCTTCGACACCTACGACATGACGACCCAGCAGGGGACGTCCCACCACTACCACCGCCACGACGACGGCACGGTCACCTACGGCCAGAGCAACTTCCGTTACATCTGGCCGGCCGAGTGCGACCTGATGGCCGAGCTCGCCGGGATGGTGCTCGAGCGTCGCGTCGCGGACTGGCACGGGGCGCCCTTCACCAACGACAGCGAGAGCCACGTCTCGGTCTGGCGCAAGCCCGCCTGACCCCGTCCGGTCGGACGGGCTCAACCGGCGCACCCGCGCCGGTGGCAGCCCTCGAGGTGGTCGTCGACGAGGCCGATGGCCTCCATCAGGGCGTACATCGTCGTCGGCCCGACGAAGGCGAAGCCCGCCTTCTTGAGCGCCTTCGACAGGGCGACCGACTCGGGCGAGGTGGTGGGCACATCGGCGGTGGTGCGCGGCGCCGGCGCCGGTTCGGGCCGGAAGGACCAGACGAACGCCTCCAGCCCACCGTGCTCGCGCAGCGCGACCGTGGCCCGTGCGTTGGCGATCGCCGCGTCGACCTTGCGGCGGTTGCGGACGATGCCGGCGTCACCCATCAGCCGCGCGACGTCTCGCTCGTCGTACGCCGCCACGGTGTCGGCGTCGAAGCCGGCGAACGCGGCGCGGAAGCTGTCCCGCTTGAGGAGGATCGTGCGCCACGAGAGGCCCGACTGGAAGGCCTCGAGCGTGAGCCGCTCGAGGTGTGCCGCCTCGCCGTCGACGCGCAGCCCCCACTCGGTGTCGTGGTAGGCGAGGTTGACCGGGTCGCCCGCGCCCCAGGGGCAGCGCGCGATCCCGTCGGCGCCGACCACGGGGCCGGCGCCGCTCAGTGCCGTTCCTTGAGCCGGACGTTGGGCAGGACCGGTGCGGGGATGGGCTGCAGGTCGAGGTCGACCGTCCCGAAGCGGCCCTCCGCCACGTCGCGGCCGTCGGCGACGACGCCCTCGCCGTCCCCGACCGTGATCTGGTCCTGCCACTCCTGGCGGTAGGCGGCGATCTCGTCGTGGCTGCGGCCGATGAAGTTCCACCACATGACGATGGGCTCGCCGAAGGGCGGGCCGCCGAGGAGCAGCAGCCGGGCCTCCTCCTGCGCGGTCACGGTGATCGTGGACCGCCCGTGGGGCAGGTGTCCGAGGTCGCTGGGCGCCAGCTCCTGGCCGTCGACGTCGATCGCGCCCACGTCGAGCAGCACCCCGTGCTCGAAGGTCGGGTCGACCTCGACCTCGAGGGTCTTGCCGGGAGCGAGCATGATCTCGGCGCCGAGCAGCGGCGTGTGCACGTCCACGGGCGAGGACGCGCCGAGCAGCGAGCCGATGAAGACCCGGGCCTCCCAGCCGGGGCCGCGGACCGGGTCGGGCGCGAAGTGCTCGAAGCGGGGCTCGACGTGCCGGCTGTCGTCGGGCAGCGCGATCCAGAGCTGCGCCCCGTGGAGCAGGGTGGTCTCGGGAGTGGAGACCTCGGTGTGGCTGATCCCGCGACCGGCGGTCATCAGGTTGAGCTCTCCGGGACGCACCGTGGCCAGGCTGCCGACCGAGTCGCGGTGCTCGAGCTCGCCGCCGAAGAGCCAGCTCGCGGTCTGCAGCCCGGTGTGCGGGTGGGCCGGCAGCACCATCCCGCCGGTGCGATCGACCTCGTCGGGTCCGTAGTGGTCGACGAAGCACCAGGCGCCGATCAGGGAGCGGTGGCGCTGCGGCAGCGTGCGTCGTACGCGCATGGCCCGGGGACCTCCCAGCGGGACCTCACGCGGAGCGAGCACCTCGACGTCGGTCATCGTCCGCCACGGTACCCGCAGGGGTGAAGGTGCGCAGTGGGTCGTCGGACCCCGGCCGCGGACCGGGCGTGAGCCGCGTCACCGTCCGGACCGCCAGCGGAACAACCCGGGTCGAACACCTGTTGGCGGCTGTCGTGCCCTCCCTCTTCGAGCCCCTGTCCCTCGGCGCCGTCCGCGCCGACAACCGCGTGCTGATGGCCCCCCTCACGCGGATGCGCGCCACCCCGCCGGGCGACGTGCCCAACGACCTGATGCGCGAGTACTACGTGCAGCGTGCCGGCGCCGGACTGCTGATCTCCGAGGGCACGCAGATCAGCCCGGAGGGCAAGGGCTACATGGACACCCCCGGCATCCACAGCGACGAGCAGGTCGCCGGGTGGCGTCGGGTCACCGACGCCGTGCACGAGGCCGGCGGGCTGATCGCCGCCCAGCTGTGGCACGTCGGCCGGGTCTCGCACGAGTCGTTCCACGGGGGCGAGCTGCCGGTGTCGGCGAGCGCGGGGCCCTACCGCAACCGCACCACCGTGCGGGGCGCCGACGGCCGGCCGACGCGGGTGAGCTGCCCGGTCCCGCGGGCGCTCGACCTGTCCGAGATCCCGCGCGTCGTCGAGGACTACCGGCGCGCGACCGTCAACGCCCGGGAGGCAGGCTTCGACCTGGTCGAGATCCACGGCGCGCACGGCTACCTGCTGCACCAGTTCCTCGCCGCCGACAGCAACCTCCGCACCGACGCGTACGGCGGCTCGCTGGCCAACCGGGCCCGGCTCATGCTCGAGGTGACCGACGCGGTCGTCGACGCCTGGTCGGCGGACCGCGTCGCCGTCCGGATCTCCCCTATCGGGTCGTTCAACGGGACCGAGGACCCCGAGGGCGCCGAGGCGGGCCTGTACGTCGCCGGCGAGCTCGGCCGCCGCGACCTCGCCTTCCTGCACCTCTCCGAGCCCGACTGGGCGGGCGGGCCGGCGCTCGACGACGACTACCGCCGGGCCCTGCGCGCCGCGCACCCCGGCCCCATCGTCGGCGCGGGGAGCTACGACCTCGCCAAGGCCGAGCGGCTGCTGGGCGCCGGGCTGGTCGACGCCGCCGCCTTCGGCCGCTCCTTCATCGCCAACCCCGACCTGCCGCGTCGCCTGGCCGAGGGGCTGCCGCTCAACCCGCCGCGGCCCGAGACGTTCTACGGCGGCGACGCCGAGGGCTACACGGACTACCCGGCGTACGGCGCGGCCTGAGCCCCTCGGATAACGGTTCGTGCCGAGGTGGCACGGACGCCTAGGGTTCGACACGAGATGCAGGACTACCCACCTCGGATCGCCACGTTCTACACCGGCACCGACTCAGCGCCCACGCCGGACCCCGACACCCGCTCGCCGCTGGCGTTCCTCCGGTGGATCCTGGGGCGCCAGAAGGGCCTGATCGCCCTCTCGTCGCTCTGCTACTCGTTGTGGTTCCTGCCGATGACGCTCGGCCCGTGGATCTTCGGCCGCGCCGTCGACCAGGGCATCGTCGGCGGGTCGGCGGGGGCGCTGGCCGGATGGGCGGCGCTCCTGCTCCTCGTCGTCGTGATCGGCGGCGTCTTCGGCATCGTCTCGCACACGCTCGTGGTGCGCAGCTGGCTGGTCGCGCTCTACGGCGCCCTCGAGATGGTCACCCGCAAGGTGGCGCAGATGGGCCACGTGCTGCCCCGCCGGTCCCCGACCGGCGAGGTGCTGAGCGTCGCCTCGAGCGACTCCGACGAGTTCGGTGCGCTCAGCGAGATCCTGGCGCGCACGGTGGGCCAGCTGGCGTCGTACCTCACCGTCGCGTTCATCGTGCTGACCATGTCGTGGCAGCTCGGCCTGCTCACCCTGGTGGCCGCACCCGTGCTCGTGGGCTCGGCCCTGCCGCTGCTGCGGCCCCTGCACCGGCGCCAGCAGCTCGAGCGCTCGCGGACCTCCGACCTGACGTCGCAGGCCACGGACATCGTCGCCGGCCTCCGCATCCTGCGCGGCATCGGCGGTGAGCAGACCTTCGGCGCCAACTACGCCCGCCAGTCGCAGTCGGCCCGCGAGGCCGGTGTGGCGGCCGGCATCTGGCAGGCCGTCGTCGAGGCCGTCGGCGTGCTGCTCTCCGGCATCTTCCTCGTGGCGCTGGTGTGGCTCGGCACCCGCGAGGTGCAGGACGGCACCCTCAGCGTCGGCGAGCTGATCACCTTCCTGGGCTACGGCCTCTTCATGGTCGGCCCGATCCGCACCTTCTTCGAGTTCGCGCAGAAGGGCGTGCGGTCGCTGGTGAGCGCCCGCAAGGCGATCGCGCTCTTCGAGGAGCGCCCACCGTGGCACGACCCGGCCGAGCCGCTCGCCCTCGACGGCGGCGCACCGCTCCACGACGCGGCCAGCGGCCTCACGGTGGAGCCCGGCATCCTGACGGTGGTGGTCAGCGCCGTGCCCGAGCAGAGCGCCGCCCTCGCCGACCGGCTCGGCCGCTACCTGCCCGCCGACACCGAGCCGGTCCCCTCGGTCGAGGAGACCGGCACCAAGGGCCGTGCCGCCCGTCGGTCGCGCGCCGAGCGGGCACGGGAGCGCGCCCGGATCGCCGCCCTCGACGAGGAGCGCGCGCGCCGCGAGTGGGGCGTCACCCTCGGCGGTGTCGACCTGTCCCGCGCCCGCCTCGACGACGTACGCCGCCTGGTGCTGGTCAGCGACACCTCGAGCCAGCTCTTCGCCGGCACCCTGCAGGACGCCGTCGACCCGCACGCCCGGCTGACCCGCGAGGAGGCCGAGGAGGCGCTCCGGATCGCCAGCGCCGAGGACGTCTACGACGCGCTGCCCGAGGGCTGGCAGGGCCAGCTCGACGAACGGGGTCGCGGCCTGTCCGGTGGCCAGCGCCAGCGCGTGGTGCTCGCCCGCGCCGTGGCCGCCGAGGCGCCCGTCCTCGTGCTGGTCGAGCCGACCTCCGCGGTCGACGCGCACACCGAGGCACGCATCGCCGCCCGGGTCGCGGAGGCCCGCCGGGGTCGGACGACCGTCGTCACGACGGTCTCGCCCCTGTGGCTGCACCACGCCGACCGCGTGGTGCTCCTCCACGACGGCACGGTCGTCGCCGAGGGCAGCCATGCCGACCTGCTGGCCGACGACGAGGCCTACCGGCGCGTCGTGACGCGCGAGCTCGACGAGGAGGAGCCGGTCCGATGACCACCGACCTGCTCGCCACCTCCGCCGACACCTGGCGCGACCGGGCCGCGGACCCGCCGGCCGTGCCGCCCGCGCTGCAGCCCCCCGGCCGCGTCGGGCTGCGCGAGCGCAACCGCGCCCTCTGGCAGCGCCACGACCTGCGGCGGCGACGTGCCGAGGCCGTCTACGACGCCTCGCGCAACCCGGTGCGTGGGTGGCCGGTGTCCGGCAACCGCGCCGTGCTCGCCTTCTTCGGCGACCTGGTCCGCAGCCGCAAGCGCACCTTCGCGCTGCTCGTCCTGCTCAACGCGCTCGCCGCCGGCTCCGCGCTCGTGGTGCCGCGGCTGCTCGGGACGCTGGTCAACCGCGTCGACGCCGACGGTGCGGCCGCTGCCGGTCTCGACACCCTCGCCCTGGCCGTGGTGGGCGTCGTCGTCCTGCAGGCGCTGTTCACCTTCGGCGCCCAGTGGACGTCGACCCGCTTCGGGCAGGACCTCCTCGCCTCCGCCCGCGAGCACGTGGTGAGCACCATCCTGCGGCTCCCGGTCGGCCGCGTGGAGGGCGCGAGCACCGGGGACCTCGTCACCCGGGTGACCCGCGACGTCGGGACGATGGCGCGCTCGGTGCAGTGGGGCGTGCCGCGCCTGCTCATCTCGCTGATGACGGTCGTGCTGTCGGTCGTGGCCATGATGCTGAACTCGCTCGTGCTCGCGGTGCCCGCCCTCGTCGTCTTCGCGATGTGCACCCCTGCGGTCCGCACCTACCTGCGGCGCGCGCCGAAGGCGTACATCACCGAGGGCGCGACCTACTCACGCATCAACACCACCCTCACCGAGACCGTCGAGGGCTCGCGCACGGTCGAGGCGCTCGGCCTGTCCCGGGCCCGCGTCCAGGCGGGCTCCGACGACATCGCCGTCTCGGCGCAGGCCGAGCGCTACGGCATGACGCTCCGCAACGTGCTCTTCGCGGCGCTCAACGGCGCCTTCCAGGTGCCGCAGGTCGTCACGCTCGCCGTCGGCGCCTACGGCTACAGCCAGGGGTGGGTGGACCTGGGTCAGATCACCGCCGCCCTGCTCTACGTCGTCGCCCTGGCCGAGCCGCTCGACGCCGTCATCGGCGAGGTCGACCGGCTGCAGGTCGGCGCCGCCTCGACCAGCCGGCTGCTCGGCATCGCCGAGGTACCGCCGGACCGTGAGCCCGGTGACCGGCTGCCGGACGGTGTCGAGCTGGTGGCCGACGACCTCCGCTTCGCCTACCGGGAGGGCCACGACGTCCTGCACGGCGTGGACCTGCGCCTGCGCACCGGCGAGCGGCTCGCGGTCGTGGGCCCGAGCGGGTCCGGGAAGTCGACGCTCGGCCGCCTGCTGTCGGGCATCAACCGTCCGCGCACCGGCTCCGCGAGGGTGGGCGGCGTGGACCTCGTCGACCTCCCGCTGGAGGTGCTGCGCACCGAGGTCGCGCTCGTCACCCAGGAGCACCACGTCTTCATCGGCACCGTCCGCGACAACGTCGTGCTCGCTCGCGAGGACTCCTCCGACGACGCGGTGCGGCAGGCGCTCGCCGCCGTCGGTGGCCTGTCCTGGGTGCAGCGGCTGCCCGAGGGGCTCGACACGATGATCGGCTCCGGGAACTTCGCCCTCACCCCCGCGCAGGCTCAGCAGGTCGCGCTGGCCCGCCTGATCATCGCCGACCCCCACACGCTCGTGCTCGACGAGGCAACGTCGCTCATCGACCCGCGAACCGCCCGCACGCTCGAGGGCTCGATGAACAACCTCCTCGAGGGTCGTACGGTCGTGGCGATCGCCCACCGGCTCCACACCGCCCACGACGCCGACCGGATCGCCGTGGTCCTCGACGGCCGCATCGTCGAGCTCGGCAGCCACGACGAGCTCCTCGACCTCGACGGGGAGTACGCCGACCTCTGGCACGCCTGGACGTCCTGAGGGGTCCGGGCGTCGGTCAGGACCGGCGACTGCCGTCCGGAGGGTGGCGGCACATCGCGCCACCGCGCCTCTCCGGCCTGCGATCTGCCGCCACCCTGCCCGGCGCACCAGCCGAGGGTGGCGGCACATCGCGCCACCGCTCCTCCCGCGCCTGCGATCTGCCGCCACCACGGAAACAGGCGGCTCCGGGCCGGCACGGGCTCACGAGTTGCTGTAGACCGCCGGCCCGCCGTCGTCACCCGAGGCGTCCGGACCGCGCCCGGCCCAGGTCCAGGCGTACGCCGGGTCCTCGACGGCGAGCCCGCCCTCGCCCAGCTCGAGCGGCGCGAACGTGTCGACCATGACGGCGGACTCGTCGAAGTACTGCACGCCGAGGCTGGCCTCGATCGCGCTGGGCTGCGGGCCGTGCGCGTGGCCGCCGGGGTGCAGGCTGATCGAGCCGATGCCGATCCCCGAGCCCTTGCGGGCCTCGTAGTCGCCGCCGACGTAGAACATGACCTCGTCGGAGTCGACGTTGGAGTGGTAGTAGGGCACCGGGATGGCGAGCTCGTGGTAGTCGACCTTGCGGGGCAGGAAGTTGCAGATCACGAAGTTCCACCCCTCGAACACCTGGTGCACCGGCGGCGGCTGGTGGACCTTGCCGGTGATCGGCATGTAGTCCTCGATGTTGAACGTGTAGGGGTAGAGGCAGCCGTCCCAGCCGACCACGTCGAACGGGTGCGTGGCGTAGGTCAGCCGGCTGCCGACGACGCCCGCGCTGGTGCGGTGCTTGACGAGGACCTCGACGTCGGTGCCCTCGGCCTGGAACGTCTCGGCGGGACCGTGGAGGTCGCGCTCGCAGTAGGGCGCGTGCTCGAGGAGCTGGCCGAAGCGCGAGAGGTAGCGCTTGGGCGGGTGGATGTGGCTGTTGGCCTCGATCGCGTAGAGCCGCGACGGCTCGGCGGGCACCCAGCGGTGGTCGGTCGCGCGCGGGACGACGACGTAGTCGCCGGCGCGGTAGGGAACGACACCGAAGACGGTCTCGACGACTCCCGTTCCGGACTCGACGAACACGCACTCGTCGCCGATGGCGTTGCGGTAGAGCGGTGAGGCCTCGGTGCCCGTGACGACGTAGGTGAGGCGGACGTCGTTGTTGCCGAGCACCAGCCGGCGGCCCTCGACGGGGCACGCGCCTGCCCCGGAGTCCGGGAAGGCGAGGTCGTGCAGCTTGAGGTGGCGCGGCTTGAGCGGGTGGTTGGGGGTCCGCGTCTGGTCCGGGAGCTCCCACACCTGGCTGTCGGTGATCGCGCTGGGCACGCCCCGGCGGTAGAGGAGCGAGGAGTCGGACGAGAAGCCCTCCTCCCCCATCAGCTCCTCGCGGAACAGGTGCCCGTCGTCGTCGCGGAGCTGGGTGTGGCGCTGGCGGGGCAGCCGGCCGAGTGCACGGTAGTGGGCCATCGGTGCGATCCATTCATCCGACTATCGGACGCAGGCGTCCGCTATCTGGTGGCTAGAGTAGCCCCGTGGACCCCCGTCACGCACCTGCCGATCCCGCGCCGCCGGCGACCGCCTGGCCCGAGGAGTGGCGCGGCCTCGTCGACGACGCCGCGATCTTCCCGCCGGGCGACGCCCCGCTCCACGACGCCACCGCCGCCCACACCGCGCGCACCAGCGAGTGGTGGGGGGACCTCGTCGGCAGCTTCGTGCTCCGCGACACCGACCTGCCGCTCGTACGCGGGTTCGGCGCACCGCTGTCGGTCGTCGTCACCGGCGGGGCGGGCCAGCTCGCCGGACCGCTGGGCGCGGCAGCCCGGCTCGGGCTGCAGGTGGCGGCCGTCGAGATCGCCGTCCGCGACGTCGACGACCCCGTCGGCAACGTGCGCCGGATCGACGCCGCCCTGCGCGCGGCGGAGGTCGACGTACCCCTCTTCGTCGAGCTCCCCGGACCCGCCACCGCCGCCTGGCTGACCGCCGCCGACGAGGTCGCGGCCTGCGGGCACCGCCTCAAGCTGCGCCTGGGCAACGTCGACCACGACCTGGTCCCCGACTCCCCGACCGTCGCCGGCTGGATCGACGCGGCACTCGACCGCGAGACCCGCTTCAAGGCGACGGCCGGGCTGCACCGCGCCGTCCGCCACGACCCCGAGGGCGGTGGCGCGCACGGCTTCCTCAACGTGCTGGCCGCGACACGGGTGCTGTGGGACGGCGGCTCGGCGGACGAGGCGACCGCGGTGCTCGAGCAGCGCGACGGCAGCGTCCTCGCGGACGGCCTCGCAGACGGCAGGGTCGCCGCCGCGCGCCGCTGGTTCACCTCGTTCGGCTCGTGCTCGGTGATCGAGCCGCGCGACGACCTCATCGCCCTTGGACTCGCCCCCGACACGGAGGACCACGCATGACCACCCCGACGAGCCGCACCAGCTGGGTCGAGGGAGCCGCGGGCTCCGGCTTCGACGTCGACCACCTGCCCTACGGCGTGTTCGCGCGCTCCGGCGAGCGGCCGCGCGTCGCGGTGCGCATCGGCGACCAGGTGCTCGACCTCAGCGTCGTCGCAGCCGCCGACATGGTCGACACCCACGCGCTGTTCGACCAGCCCACCCTCAACCCGTTCATGGCGGCAGGCCCGACCGTGTGGGACTCCACGCGGGCGTGGGTCACGGGGCTGCTCACCGACCAGACCGAGCGCGACCTCGTGGAGCCTGCCCTCGCTCCCGTCGACTCGGTGACGATGCTGCTGCCCTTCGCCGTCGGCGACTACGTCGACTTCTATGCCTCCGAGCACCACGCCTCCAACGTCGGCCGGATGTTCCGGCCCGACTCCGAGCCGCTGCTGCCCAACTGGAAGAACCTGCCCGTGGGCTACCACGGGCGCTCGGGCACGGTCGTCGTGTCGGGCACGGACGTCGTACGCCCGTGCGGTCAGCGCAAGGCGCCCACCGACGAGCTCCCGACCTACGGCCCCTCGCAGCGCCTCGACATCGAGGCCGAGCTCGGCTTCGTCGTCGGAGTGCCGTCCGAGCTGGGCGAGCGCGTCCCGACCGCGGACTTCGCGCGCCACACGTTCGGGGTGGTCGGCCTCAACGACTGGTCGGCACGCGACATCCAGGCCTGGGAGTACGTCCCCCTCGGCCCCTTCCTCGGCAAGTCGTTCGCGACGTCGATCAGCGCGTGGGTCACGCCGCTGGCCGCCCTCGACGCGGCCTGGACCGACCTGCCCGGCCAGGACGACCCGCCGGTGCTCGACTACCTCCGCGTCGACGGTCCGGCCGGCCTCGACATCGAGGTGGAGGTGGTGCTCGACGGCGAGGTCATCGCCCGTCCGCCCTACCGGGCCCTGTACTGGTCGCCGGCGCAGATGCTGGCGCACACCACCGTCAACGGGGCGAGCCTGCGCACCGGTGACCTGTGGGCCTCCGGCACGATCTCGGGCGAGGCGCCCGACGAGCGCGGGTCGCTGCTCGAGCTGAGCTGGGGCGGCAAGGAGCCGTTCACGGCCGGCGGGCGCGAGCGGACGTTCCTCGAGGACGGCGACGAGGTGACGCTGCGCTACTCCGCGCCCAGCACCGGCGGCGGCCGCCTCACCCTCGGCGAGGTCACCGGACGGATCCTGCCGGCCCGCTGACCGGCGGACAGCACCTAGGCTGCTCACCGTGAAGCAGCTCGGCCAGTACGCCGCCCCGCGGCACGTCGTCGCCCACCTCAGCGACCCCCACCTCATCGGCGGCGGCGGCCTGCACTACGGCGCCATCGACAACGACGCCAACCTCCGGCGCACGCTCGACCGGCTCGCGGCCGTGCGCCCGGCGCCGAGGGCGATCGTCTTCACCGGAGACCTCGCCGACCGGGCCGAGCCCGACGCCTACGACCGGCTCCGCTCGATCGTCGAGCCCTTCGCGGAGGGGATCGGCGCCACCGTCGTCTGGACGATGGGCAACCACGACGAGCGCGCGCCCTATGCGAAGGCGCTCTTCGACTCCGACGACGCCGGCTGCCAGGACCGCGTCCACGAGGTCGACGGCCTGCGGATCGTCGCCCTCGACACCAGCGTGCCCGGCTACCACCACGGCGAGCTGCTCCCCGAGCAGCTGGACTGGCTGCGCGAGGTCCTCGCCACCCCTGCCGAGCACGGGACCCTCCTGGCGATGCACCACCCGCCGCTGCCCCTGCCGATGATCCGCGCGGCCGAGCTCATCGAGCTCCACGACCAGCAGGCGCTCGCCGACGTCATCGCCGGCACCGACGTGCGCGGGATCCTGGCCGGCCACCTCCACCTGCCGACGTGGTCGACCTTCGCCGGCGTACCGGTCTCGGTGACTGCGGCCAGCTGCTACACCATCGATCCCGCGCCGGTCGACCGCTTCGTGTCGGGCGTCGACGCAGGCCAGGGCTTCACGATGGTGCACGCCTACGACGACCGCCTGGTGCACACCCAGGTGCTGCTGGAGCGCGGCACCGAGGTGACCCACGTCGGCTCCGACATCGCCGAAGCACTGGAGGGCGTACCGCTCGACGAGGTCCGCGAGCTCGCCTCCAGCAAGACGTCCCCGTTCAACGACTAGTCCGAGGACCTCCGTGCGACTCCTGCTCATGCGCCACGGCCAGACCCACGCCAACGTGTCCGGCGAGCTCGACACCGCCCACCCGGGCCTCGACCTCACCGACCTCGGCCGCGCCCAGGCGGTGGCGGCGGCGAAGGCGATCGCCGGCGAGCGCCTCGACGCGATCTACGTCTCCAGCCGGGTGCGTACGCACCAGACGGCCGCTCCCACCGCCGGCGATCGCGGCATCGACCCGGTCCAGCTCGACGGCCTGCAGGAGATCGACGCCGGCGACTTCGAGATGCGCAGCGACCACGACGCGGTGGCCGGCTACATCGGTGCCGTCGCAGCCTGGCTCGAGGGTGACCTCGCCCATCGGATGCCGGGCGGCGAGACCGGCGAGGAGTTCCTGGCCCGGTACGACGCGGCGGTCCGCACCATCGTGGATGCCGGCCACGACGCCGCCCTCATCGTCAGCCACGGCGCGGCGATCCGCACCTGGGTCTCGACCCGCATGACCCCGCACCCCGACGCGCCGCCCGCGACCCAGCCGCTCCACAACACCGCGCTCATCGTGCTCGAGGGCGACCCGGGGTCCGGCTGGGAGATGCTCTCGTGGCAGGGCCACCCGGTCGGGGGCGACTTCCTCGAGGACCCGACCGCCGAGGACCCGACCGGCGACCTCGACCCCGACGGGGACGGCGAGATCGGCTGAGCTCCCGCGCACGTGCGGCGGATCTGGCCCCCGAGGCGCCGAAGCCCGAGGACCTCCCGGACGACCCGCTCGCGCCGACGGGCTAGACGCCCTCGGTGCCGATGCCCGGGTGGACGAACGGGTGGCCGGCCCGCATCTGCTCGACGGAGCCCGGGTGGAGCCGGGCGAGGTGGGCCAGCCCGCGGCGGCGGTAGCGGAGGGTCTGCACGACGCCCAGCGTCCAGAAGACGTACTGCACCGACATCGCGAGCTTGAAGTCGCCGAGCGTGTAGGACTCCATCCCCCCGCCGGAGGACGACAGGTCGAGGACGACGCCGATCAGGGCCATCGTCAGCAGGGAGGCGGTGAAGCCGCCGATGTTGACCAGGCCGTTGGCGCGGCCGGTCTCGTGCGGAGGGGTGAACGAGCGGGCCAGGTCGAAGCCGACCATCGACGCCGGTCCGCCGCTGGCCGTCGCGAACGCCATCACGACGACCAACCCGGTCGGCGCCACTCCGGGCCACAGCAGCACGGCGGTCCACGGCACGACCATCGTCAGGACGACCCCGACCACGATCCACGAGCGGTAGTAGGGCAGCCGGCCGACCAGCCGGGCCAGCACCAGCCCGCTCACCACGGCCCACGCGGTCATCGCCATCAGCAGCGTGCTCGCCTCCGCGGAGGACCAGCCGAGCCCCTGCACGAGGAACGGGTAGCCCCACAGCAGCGTGAACACCGTGACGGAGAACTGCGAGGAGAAGTGCGACCACATCCCCAGCCGGGTCCCGGGGTTGCCCCACACCGTGCGGACCGACTGGGCGAGCGCGCGGAGCTTGATCGCGACGACCCCGTCGCGCCGGTAGGGGGAGTCCTTGACGAGCGCGGCGACGGCGACGAGCAGCACGACGCCGACGCTCGCCGTCAGGGCGAAGGTGCGCGTCCAGCCGAGCTCGTGGAGGAGGTACGACAGGGGGCCGGCCGCGGCGATCGCGCCGAGCTGCCCGGTCAGGCCGGTGAGCTGGGTGACCATCGGCGCCTGGCGCACGAGGAACCAGATCGTGACCAGCCGGATCACGCTGACGAAGATCATCGCGTCGCCTGCGCCGACGACCGCGCGGGCCGCGACGGCCCCGCCGAAGGAGGTCGTGAAGGCGAACGCGAGCTGGCCCGCGGTCATCAGCACGAGACCGGCGAGCAGCATCGCCCGCGACCCGTAGCGGTCGAGCAGGACCCCAACCGGGACCTGCATGCCGGCGTAGACCACGAGCTGCAGGACGGTGAACGTGGCCAACCTGGTGGCGCTGATGTCGAACCGGTCGGCCGCGATGATCCCGGCGACACCGAGCGAGCTGCGGAAGAAGACCGCCAGCACGTAGACGGCGAGCGAGACCAGCCAGATGACCCAGGCCCGCCGCTTGCCGATGTCGTGGATCTGCTCCGCGCTCACTCCTGCGCGGCTTCGTGGTCCGCCCCGAGCGCGGCGGAGAGCTCGGCGCGCGTCGGCGGGTCGGCGCCCGGACGGGAGACGTTGATCGCCGCGCCCACGGCCGCGGTGGTGACGACGTCCAGCAGGTCGCGGTCGGTCAGCGCACGCAGCGCGTCGCCGGCGCCGGCTCCCGTCACGCCGTGCGCCACGAGGGCGTCGATGAGCACGCCGCTGAAGGTGTCGCCCGCACCGACGGTGTCGGCGACGGTGACCGGCACGCCCGGCACCTCGAGCACGCTGCCTCCGGGGCGTACGGCGACCGCGCCCGCGCCGCCGCGCGTCACGACGACCAGTCCGGGGCCGGCATCGGCCCACCGGGTCGCGGTCGCGACGGGGTCGGCGTCGGGGTGGAGCCAGTGCAGGTCCTCGTCGCTCACCTTGACCACGTCGGCGAGCGCGACGAGCTCCTCGACGCGCGCGACCGGGCCGGCGCGGTCCGGCGTGATCGCGGGTCGCGCGTTGGGGTCGAGCGAGAGGAGCGCCCGCCCGCGGTGCGTGCGGAACGCCTCGGCCACGGTCCCGGCGCCCGGGTCGAGGACCGTCGCGATCGAGCCCACGTGGAGCACGTCGCACGGCTCGTCCGGCACCGAGTCGAGGTGCCAGTCCAGGTCGAAGTCGTAGGTCGCGGCGCCCGACGCGTCGAGCGTGACCGCCGCCGTCGACGTACGACCCGAAGCGGTCGGCCCGGCGAGGACGGTGACGTCGCTGGCCTCCAGCCAGGCGCGTACGGCGGCACCGCGCGCGTCGTCGCCGAGCAGGGTCACCAGGCGTACGTCGCGCCCGAGCCGGCCGAGGGTGATCGCGACGTTGGCGGGGCTGCCGCCGGGGTGGTCCCGGGTCGTGCCGTCGGGACCGGGCACCACGTCGACGAGCGCCTCGCCGACGACGAGGATCCGGGGCTGCACGTCGGTCATGCCCCCATCATGCCGGTGACGCGGGACCGGCCGACACCGCGACCGCGCTGGCGAGACCGGAGGCCAGGCTGGGCGCGAGGGGCAGGCGCGGGAGGAGCGTCGCCTGCACCGCGTGGTAGAGGTCGGGCTTGCCGGGCCAGACGCTGGCCTGCGGTCGGTTGGCGGCGTCGAGCTCGTGGTGCCACGACCCCCGCTCCAGGTCGACGAGGTGGTCGCGGGCGTAGCCCCACCACTCGGCGTAGTGCCGGGCGTAGGCCTGCTCGCCCGTGCGCCGGTGCAGCGCGGCGGCGGCCGCGATCCCCTCGGCGACCACCCAGTGCATCCGCTGGCGCACGACGGGGCGGCCCTGCCAGTCGGTGGTGTAGACGAAGCCGGGGGCACCGTCGACGTCCCAGCCGTCGGCGACCGCCCGGTCGAAGAGCAGGCGCGAGGTGTCGAGCAGGCCTGCGGGTGCCGCCCCGCCCAGCGTGGCCTCGAGGTGGAGCAGCAGCCGCGACCACTCGAGGCCGTGGCCGACCGTCGCACCGTAGGGCTTGAAGGGGTCGTCGGGCCGGTCGCGGTTGAGCTCGAGGTCGACCGACCAGTCCGGGCCGAAGTGCTCGGGCAGGCGGCCGTCGTACGACGGTGCGAGCTCGAGCACCAGGCCGGCCAGTCGGCTCGCCCGCCGGTGCCACACGTCGTCACCGGTGACGTCACCGACCGCGAGCATCGCCTCGAGCGAGTGCATGGTGGAGTTGAGGCCGCGATAGGGGGCGGGTGAGGTCCAGGTCCGGTCCCACTCGTCGACGACACGGCCGAGGTCGTCGTCCCAGAAGTGCTCCTCGAACACCGCGGTCGCCTCGGCGAGCAGGTCCGCGGCACCCGGCAGGCCGGCGACGACGGCGGTCGAGCCCGCGAGCATCACGAAGGCGTGGGCGTAGCACGACTTGGTGTCGTCGGGCGTCCCGTCGGGACCGACCGCGCCGAACCAGCCGCCGTGCTCGGGGTCGCGGAGCACGCCGCGCAGTCCCTCGAGGGCGCCGGTCGCGGTCGCGGCGGCTCCCTCCACGCCGAGCAGCGCGCCGATCCCCTGGACGTGGACCGTACGGCTGGTGATCCACGTGTGCACGGGGCGCGCGAGGTCGGGCACGCCGTCGTCGTCGAGCCACGCCGCACCGCCGCGCGGGTGCACGGCGTGACGGCCGAAGGCGACCAGGCGCCGACACTCGGCGTCGAGCCACGCCTCGTCAGGACCGGTGTCAGGACCGGCGTCAGGAGCGGCGTCCACCTGCGCAGTCAAGCAGTCCGCACCACTCGGCGCATCCCTCCGTGCACCCCGTGACGCACGAGACCCCCGCACGCCGGTGCGGGGGTCTCTCGACTGGACGACGTCCAGTGGCAGGTAGAGGATTCGAACCTCTGTAGGCAATGCCGGCTGATTTACAGTCAGCTCCCTTTGGCCGCTCGGGCAACCTGCCGGGGCGTGCGGAACAATAGCAAGGCACTCACTTCACCACGAATCGCCGGGGCGCGCTCCAACGGGCCCGGCGACCACGTCCACCAGGAGGGACACCATGGCTGACTCGAGCTTCGACATCGTGAGCAAGCTGGACCGCCAGGAGGTCGACAACGCGCTCAGCCAGGCGGCCCGCGAGATCGCGACGCGCTTCGACTTCAAGGGCACCGGAGCCGCCATCGAGTGGAAGGGCGAGAAGGCGATCGAGATCACCGCCTCGGCCGACGACCGGGCCAGCGCCGTGCTCAGCGTGTTCCAGGACAAGCTGATCAAGCGCAACCAGAGCCTCAAGATCCTCGACGCCTCCGAGCCGCGCCAGTCCGGCCAGGTCTCCAAGATCGACATCGCGCTGAAGGAGGGCATCACCTCCGAGGACGCCAAGAAGATCTCCAAGCTCATCCGCGACGAGGGCCCCAAGGGCGTCAAGGCGCAGGTGCAGGGCGAGGAGCTGCGGGTGTCGTCGAAGAAGCGCGACGACCTCCAGGCCGTACAGCAGCTGGTGAAGGCGCAGGACTACGACTTCGCGGTCCAGTTCACCAACTACCGCTGAGCAGCCCAGCTCACAGGTTTCGGCGTGCAAACGTCGAAGATCTCTCGAAGCCGCCTGACTGCCGGCGCTGGTCTGCCTACGGTTCTCGTACGCGAGCGACGGGCGGCCGCTGGGGGGTGGCCGCACCGTCGCTGAACACGAGAACGTCCCGCGACCAGGGGGTTGGTCGCGGGACGTTCGTCGTTCGAGGGTGCCGGGTGGGTGACGCTGCCCGATGTCACCAGCTGCCGTTGAGGTCGGCCAGGGCACCGACGAGCACGACGACTGCGCGGACGGGGTCGTCCGGCAGCGGCAGGGCCCCGATCTCGGCGAGCGTCCGCTCGTCGGCGCCCCGCCCCGCGGCGTAGAGCGGGTGGTCGGTGGCCAGCTGGCGCAGCGCCGACGCGTGGGACGTGAACGTCGTCGCCCGCGTCGCCGCCAGCACCACCGCGTCGGCCCCGCTGCCACGGGCCGCGGTGATGATGGCCGGGACCGGGGTGTCGGCGCCGAGGAAGCGCACGCGTACGCCGCGCTCGCGCAGCATCAGCGCCACGCACAGCAGCACCATGTCGTGCCGCTCGCCAGGTGGGCAGGCGAGCAGGACGACCGGGGCGACCGCCGTGGCGTCCTCCAGCACCGGCGCCGGCGGCACGGCCGCCAGCGCTGTGAGCTTGCGGCGCAGCATGTCGCTGACGAAGTGCTCGTGGGCGACCGAGATCGTGCCGGCCTCCCAGCGGTCGCCGACCTCCTGCAGGAAGGGCAGCACGACGCCGGTCACGGCGCCGGACAACGGGACGTCCCAGATCAGCTTGGCGATGGCGATCTCCGCGGCCTCGGCGTCGAAGGTCTCGACGGCGGCCCACAGCTCGTCGGAGGTCGTCATGATGCTCACAAGCGCACGCTAGTCCTCCGCGCAAGCCTGCGTGGTGGTTCGCCGCAGCCGGCGCCGGGTCAGACCGCCGTCGCCATCCTCGGCACGACGCTCGCGCCGGGCGCCGGCGTGAGCCAGACGGTGCTGCCCTCCTGGAGCCCGTGGGCGCGGGCATGGGCACGGGTGACCACCACCGACACCTCGTCCCCGTCCACGGTGAGCACCGTGAGGCGCACCTCGAAGCCGATCCGCACCAGTCGGGAGACCGTGCCCTCGACGCTGCCCGCGAGCTGCGGCGAGGAGTCGAGCTCGATGTCGTGGGGCCGGAGCGAGACACCACCGAGGTGCGTCACCTCGCCGAGGAACGACATCACGAAGTCGTTGGCAGGCTCGTCGTAGAGCTGGTCGGGGGTGCCGACCTGCTCGACGCGGCCCTCGTTGATCACGACGATCTCGTCGGCGACCTCGAGGGCCTCCTCCTGGTCGTGGGTGACGAAGACGGTCGTCACGTGCACGTCGTCGTGCAGACGGCGCAGCCAGTCGCGCAGCTCCTTGCGGACCTTCGCGTCGAGCGCGCCGAACGGCTCGTCGAGCAGCAGCACCGACGGCTCCACCGCGAGGGCGCGGGCGAGCGCCATGCGCTGGCGCTGGCCCCCGGAGAGCTGTGACGGCAGCCGGTGGGCGAACTGCGAGAGGTGCACGAGCTTGAGCAGCTCCTCGACGCGGTGCTCGATCTCGTCCTTGGGGCGCTTGCGGATCTCGAGGCCGAAGGCGACGTTCTTGGCCACCGTCATGTGCTTGAAGACGGCATAGTGCTGGAAGACGAAGCCGACATTCCGCTTCTGCGCAGGCAGGTGGGTGGCCTCGACGCCCTCGATGGTGACCGAGCCGGTGTCGGCCTTCTCCAGGCCGGCGATGATGCGGAGCAGCGTCGACTTGCCGCCGCCGCTGGGTCCGAGGAGGGCGGTGAGCTGGCCGGTGGGGATCGTGACGTTCACGTCGTCGAGCGCCACGAAGTCGCCGAACTTCTTGTTCAGGCCGGACACGTCGATGCTCATGGTGGTGGTGCCTCTCTGGTCGATCAGGGGTGAGGTCTGGGGTCAGGGGTGGTTCTTGGGGCGGATGATCCCGACGACGACGATGCATGCGACCGACACCATCGCGAGCAGGAAGGCGGTGGCGTAGGCGCCCTGCTGGTCGAAGTTGAGGTACTTCTCCTCGACCGCCAGCGTCGCCGTACGGGTCTGGCCGAGCACGTTGCCCGAGACGACCTTGACCGCCCCGAACTCGCCGAGCGAGCGCGCCAGCGTCAGGACGACGCCGTACGTGATGCCCCACTTGATGGACGGCAGGGTGATCCGCCAGAAGCGCTGGAACCCGTTGGCGCCGAGGCTCTCGGCCGCCTGCTCCTGCTCGGTGCCGATCTCCTCCAGCACCGGCACGAGCTCGCGGATCATCAGCGGCAGGGCCACGAAGGTGGTCGCCATGATGATGCCCGGCGTCGAGAAGATGATGTCGAAGCCCCACGAGGCGAACGTCGGGCCGAGCCAGCCGTTGCGGCCGCCGTAGACCAGCACGAGCGCGAGGCCCACCACGATCGGCGAGACCGACAGCGGGAGGTCGAGCAGGGCGTTGAGCGCCCGCTTGCCCGGGAACTCGTAGCGGACCAGCAGCAGTGACATGCCCACGCCGAAGACGGTGTTGATGAGCACCGACCACACGGCGACGTACGCGCTGAGCTGCAGCGCCACGACCATGTCAGGGTCCTCGAGGAGCGCGCGGATGGACCCGAGGCCGTCGTCGAAGGTGTGGGTCACGACCAGCGACACCGGCCAGGCCACCAGGAAGAACAGGTAGGCGGCGACGATGAGCCGGAGCAGGTAGGTGACCGGGGTCTTGCGCACCCGCGGCTGACGGCGACGCTCCTCGACGGGAGCCGCCTCGGCGGGTGGGCGGATGAGCGTGTCAGCCACGTGCGGCCACCCGCCTCTGCACCAGGTCCAGGACCACGATCACCGCGAGCGAGATCGCCAGCAGCACGGTCGCGACGGCCGCGGCGGCCGCCACGTTGTCGTTCTCGATGCTGCTGAGGATGCGCACGGAGGTCACCTCGGTCTTGAACGGGAGGTTGCCCGAGAGCAGGACCAGCGAGCCGTACTCGCTGACGCCGCGGGCGAAGGACAGGGCCGCGCCGGCGGTGATGGCCGGCGTGAGGCTGGGCAGGATGATCCGGCGGAAGGTGGTGAAGCGACTCGCGCCGAGGGAGGCCGCGGCCTCCTCCACGTCGCGGTCGAGCTCCTCCAGGACCGGCTGCACCATGCGGACCACGAACGGCAGCGTGACGAAGAGGAACGCCAGGAACACCGCCGGGCGCTGGTTGGCGATGTTGACGCCGATCGGGCTGTCGGTGCCGTAGAGCGAGAGCAGCACGAGACCGGCGACGATGGTCGGCAGCGCGAACGGGATGTCGATCAGCACCTCGAGCGCCGACTTGCCCCAGAAGCGGTCGCGGACGAGCACCCACGCGATCAGCGGGCCCATCACGACGTTGACCGCGGTGACGCCGGCGGCGGTGAAGACGGTGAGCTTGATGGCGGCGGCGGTCTGGCCGTTGGTGACGGTGGCCCAGAAGACGTCCCAGCCGCCGTCGATGGCGGTGACGACGACCGCCGCCAGGGGGATCAGGACCAGCGCGCTGAACCAGATCATGGCGATCCCGAGCCCGAGCCCCGACGACCGCGTGAGCGTGGAGCGCGGGCCCGACCGGCGAGGAGTCCTCGCCGGTCGGACCGCTGCGATCTCAGTTGAGGTCATGACAGAGATGTGTGGAGGTGTGGCGTGTCGCCGCGGGTCACTCGAGGGAGAGCCCGGCGCCGAGGATGGCCTCGAAGATCAGGCCGTCCTCCTCGTCGAAGAACTTCGTCGAGACCTCGTCCCAGCCGCCGAAGTCCTCGTCGACCGTGAGCAGCGTCTTGGGCTCGGGGAAGGGGTTGGACGGGTCCGTCGCCCCCTCGACCGTGCCGCCGTAGTCGACGTCGTCGCGGATCGGGCGGAAGCCGGTGAGCGCGAACTGCTTCTGGCCCTCGTCGGAGAGGACGAAGTCCAGCCAGGCCTGCGACGGCTCGGAGGCCTTCTCGAGGATGGCGCCGGCGTTCTCGATGAGGAGCGTGGTGTCGGGCATGACGTACTCGAAGCCCTCGTCGTTCTGGGCGGCCAGGATCGCCTCGTTCTCGTAGGCCATCAGGACGTCACCGGTGCCGCCGAGGAAGGCGGTGGTGGCGTCACGCCCGCTGCTGGGCAGCGAGACGACGTTCTTGAAGAACTTGTCGACGTACTCGGTGGCGTCCTTCTCGGTGCCCCCGTCGGCGATCTCCTGGCCGTAGGCGGCGAGCGCGTTCCAGCGCGCGGCACCGGAGGACGCCGGGTTGGGCGTCACGATCTCGACGCCGGGCTTGATCAGGTCGTCCCAGTCCTTGATGTTCTTGGGGTTGCCGTCGCGGACGCCGAACACCACGACGGAGCGGGAGACGACGCCCTTGTTCTCACCGGCGTCCCAGTCCTCGGCCACGAGGCCCTCGTCGACCAGGCGGGTGACGTCGGTGGGCACCGAGAAGTGCACGTAGTCGGCCTCGAGCCCGGCGGCGACGGCTCGGCTCTGGTCCCCCGAAGGACCGTAGGAGGTCTGGAACTTCACGCCCTCGCCCTCGGGCGTCTTGTTGAACTCCGTGGCGATGTTCTTGTTGGCGGCCTCGGGGACCGCGAAGCCGACGATGTGGATGGTCTTGGAGTCATCCTCATCACTGCTGGTGGCGCCGCCCGGGGCGCAGGCGGACAGGGCCAGTGCCCCGACAAGTGCGGCCGCAAGCGCGGCACGTGAACGGATCTGCATGGGGGATGCTCGACTTTCTCGATCGGTGTGCAATGTCGAGAAACATACATGACTTTATGGACGCCGAAGACATTGCCCGCGATTCGGGCGCGTGTCGTGGGTCACGCGCACCGCGGACGGGGTACCGGGGAGGCGTCCATCACGTGGGGAGCGGCGGGATTCCCCGCACGCCGCGACTATCGTGGGGAGCTGGGAGACGACTCTCGACACACGTAGGAAGCAGGGCAGCAGGTGACCCAGACCGACAAGCAGGTCAAGCAGCTCGACCGCGTCATCATCCGGTTCGCCGGCGACTCCGGTGACGGCATGCAGCTGACCGGTGACCGGTTCACCCAGGAGACCGCGGCGTTCGGCAACGACCTGGTCACCCTGCCCAACTTCCCTGCCGAGATCCGCGCCCCCCAAGGCACCCTCCCGGGCGTGTCGTCGTTCCAGGTGCACTTCGCCGACCACGACATCCTCACCGCGGGCGACGCCCCCGACGTGCTCGTCGCGATGAACCCGGCGGCCCTGCGGGCCAACCTCGGCGACCTCCACAAGGGCGCCACCATCATCGTCGACACCCACGACTTCACCGCCCGCAACCTGACCAAGGCCGGCTACACCGAGAGCCCGCTCGAGGGCGACACCCTCGCCGAGTACGCGCTGCACACCGTCGACCTGACCGGGATGACGGTCGAGGCGGTCAAGGACTTCGGCCTCTCCCGCAAGGACGCCTCGCGCGCGAAGAACATGTTCGCGCTCGGGCTGCTGTCCTGGATGTACGGCCGCCCCACCGACCCCACGACGACGTTCCTCACCAAGCGCTTCGCCAAGGTCCCCGACATCCGCGACGCCAACCTGGCGGCGTTCAAGGCCGGGTGGAACTTCGGCGAGACCACCGAGGCCTTCGCCGTCCAGTACGAGATCAAGCCGGCCACCCTGCCGCCGGGCACCTACCGCAACATCACCGGCAACCTCGCGCTGGCCTACGGCCTCGTCGCCGGCGGCGTGCAGGCCGGTCTCCCGGTGTTCCTCGGCACCTACCCGATCACCCCCGCCTCCGACATCCTCCACGAGCTGTCGAAGCACAAGTCCTTCGGCGTGACGACGTTCCAGGCGGAGGACGAGATCGCCGGTGTCGGTGCGGCCATCGGTGCGTCGTACGCCGGCCACCTCGGCGTGACCTCCACGTCGGGCCCCGGCGTGGCGCTGAAGTCCGAGGCGATCGGCCTAGCGGTCATGACCGAGCTCCCGCTGGTCGTCGTCGACGTCCAGCGCGGCGGCCCGTCCACCGGCCTGCCGACCAAGACCGAGCAGGCCGACCTGTTGCAGGCGATGTTCGGCCGCAACGGCGAGGCGCCGGTGCCGATCGTCGCCCCGCAGTCGCCCGGCGACTGCTTCGCCGCCGCCGTCGAGGCCACCCGGATCGCCGTCACCTACCGCACCCCGGTCCTGCTGCTCTCCGACGGCTACCTCGCCAACGGCTCCGAGCCGTGGCGCGTGCCCTCCCTCGACGAGCTGCCGGTCATCGACCCCGGCTTCGCCACCGAGAAGAACCACGGCAGCGGGGATGACGCCGAGTTCTGGCCCTACCTCCGCGACGAGAAGACCCTCGCGCGACCGTGGGCGATCCCCGGCACCGCCGGCCTCGAGCACCGCATCGGCGGCCTCGAGAAGGGCGACGGGCACGGCAACATCTCCTACGACCCCGCCAACCACGACTTCATGGTCCGCACCCGCCAGGCCAAGGTCGACCGGATCGCCGACTCGATCCCGCTGGTCGAGGTCGACGACCCCAGCGGCGAGGCGAAGGTCCTGGTCCTCGGCTGGGGCTCGACCTACGGCCCGATCGGCGCCGGCGTACGCCGCGTGCGCAAGGCCGGCTACCAGGTCGCCCAGGCCCACCTGCGCCACCTCAACCCCTTCCCCAGCAACCTCGGCGAGGTCCTGAAGGGCTACGACAAGGTGCTGGTGCCCGAGATGAACCTCGGCCAGCTCTCCCTGCTGCTGCGCGCGAAGTACCTCGTCGACGCCGTCGGCTACAACCACGTCCGCGGACTGCCCCTCAAGGCCACCGAGCTCGCCCACGCGATCGGTGAGCTGGTCGGGCAGGCCGAGGGCATCGACGTCGAGCTCGGCGTGTGGGGCGAGCCGACCCAGAAGGAGCACATCTGATGAGCACCTCACCCCTGACCGAGCTGGGCCTGCCCGGCCTCCGCACCGGCACGGAGAGCGTGCCGGCGGCAGACGGCCCGCAGACCGGCAAGGACTTCACCTCCGACCAGGAGGTGCGCTGGTGCCCCGGGTGCGGCGACTACGCCGTGCTCAAGGCCGTGCAGTCGTTCCTGCCCGACCTCGGCCTGCGCCGCGAGAACATCGTGTTCGTCTCGGGCATCGGCTGCTCCTCGCGCTTCCCCTACTACCTCGACACCTACGGCATGCACTCGATCCACGGCCGCGCGCCGTCGATCGCGACCGGCATCGCCACCGCGCGCGAGGACCTGTCGGTGTGGGTCGTCACCGGCGACGGCGACGCGCTGTCGATCGGCGGCAACCACCTGATCCACGCACTGCGCCGCAACGTCAACATGACGATCCTGCTCTTCAACAACCGCATCTACGGCCTGACCAAGGGGCAGTACTCCCCCACCTCGGAGACCGGCAAGATCACCAAGTCCACGCCGATGGGCTCCCTGGACCACCCGTTCAACCCGGTGTCGCTGGCGCTGGGCGCCGAGGCGTCGTTCGTGGCGCGCACCATCGACTCCGACCGCAAGCACCTCACGTCGGTGCTCGCTGCCGCCGCCGCGCACCGCGGCACGTCGCTGGTGGAGATCTACCAGAACTGCCCGATCTTCAACGACGGCGCCTTCGACGCGATCAAGTCGCCCGACACGAAGGCCGACGCGATCATCCCGCTCGTGCACGGCGAGCCGATCACGTTCGGGCTCGACGGCGCGAAGTGCCTGGTCCGCGACGGGGAGAGCGGCGGCGTGAAGGTCGCGGCGACCGCCGACGTCGACGCCGCGGACGTCCTGGTCCACGACGCGCACAACGACGACCCGACGATGGCGTTCGCGATCTCGCGGCTCACCGACTCGGGCTACCTCAACACCTCGCCGATCGGCGTCTTCCGACAGGTCCAGCGACCGACGTACGACGACCAGGCTCGCGAGCAGGTCACCTCGGCACGCGACGCGGCCGGAGATGGCGACACCGCCGACCGCTCCGCCCGTCTGGCGGAGCTGATCGGCGGTGGCGACACCTGGACGATCATCTGATCGTCCGGGCAGGTAGTCCTCCGGGGACGACCGATCGGTCGAGGTCTCAGTCGAAGTAGAGCGTCCAGACCTTGCCCTTGGTGTTGCCGAAGCCGTCGGAGTGGTCGACCTTCGAGCGCCACTTCCAGCGGCCCCGGTCGGGGGCGTAGATGCGGGTCTTGAAGACGCCGCTGTCGTTGGTCTTCACCTTCTTCACGGTCTTCCACGTGCAGGAGCCGCACGACTTCTTGAGGATCTTCACCTTCCCCACGTAGGGCAGCAGCGTGCCGTCGAGCTGCGGCTCGCTCACGGTGCCCTTCAGCTTGAAGGCGTTGTAGGAGACCTGCTTGGTCTTCGGCGGCACCTCGTCGATGACCCGCTTCGGAAGCGACCCGGCGCCGGCGCTCGTGCTGAGCCCGCCGACCAGGAGCAGGGCGGCGACCAGGGCCGCCAGGACGGTGCGGACAGTCCGCATGGTGAGTTCCCCCTCGAGTGACGATGACAACTGGCCGTCGGGGTCCGCACCCCGAGGCCGCTCCATCGTAGGCGACGCCCCACGCCTAGACTCCGGGAGTGCCCGACACCCGACGCGGACTTGTCTTCGGCGCGACGGCCTACATCCTGTGGGGCACCTTCCCCCTCTACTGGACGCTGCTCGAGCCGGCCGGCGCCCTCGAGATCCTCGCGCACCGCATCGTCTGGTCGGTGCTCACGATGCTCGTCATCCTCGTGCTCGCCCGTCGCGTCGGACACTTCCGCGCGCTCCTGGGTGACCGCCGTCGGCTCCTGCTGATCAGTGGGGCGGCCGTCGTCATCACGGTCAACTGGGGCGGCTACATCTGGGGCGTCAACAACGGGCGGGTCGTCGAGACCTCGCTGGGCTACTTCATCAACCCGCTCGTCACCGTGCTGATGGGCGTGCTGGTGCTCGGTGAACGCCTGCGTCGCCTGCAGTGGGTGGCCATGGCCATCGCCTTCGTCGCCGTCGTCGTGCTCACCCTCGACTACGGGCGGCCGCCCTGGGTAGCGCTCCTCCTCGCCTTCTCGTTCGGCACCTACGGCCTGCTCAAGAAGCAGGCCGGCGTGGGGGCCGTGGAGAGCATCACGCTGGAGACCCTCGTCATCGCGCCGTTCGCGGCGGCGTACATCGCCTGGCTCGTCGTCACCGGCGAGTCCGGCTTCGGCAACCACGGCCTCGGCCATGCGCTGCTCTTCACCACCACCGGCATCATCACCGCCGTCCCGCTGATGCTGTTCGGCGCCGCGGCGATCCGGGTGTCGATGGTGTCGCTCGGGCTGCTGCAGTACCTCGCCCCCACCATCCAGTTCGCCCTCGGGCTGCTCGTCTTCGACGAGCCGATGCCCGCCAGCCGCTGGGTCGGCTTCGGACTGGTCTGGGTCGCGCTCGCGATCTTCACCGTCGAGGCGGTCAACCACCGCCGCCGCCAGCTGCGCCTCGTCGCGCAGGCCAGCGCCGCCTGAATCCATGCTCGGGCGGTGTCCCAGGAGGCTTCCCCAGCGGTGGAATGCTCCTCCCGCACCGCTCCCCGGGCGTGGCGGCGTACGACCGCGGCCGAGCGGTGGGTGAGGCGGCCTTCGCGCGTCGGAAACCACCTCACGCACCGCCAGCGCGTGTGAGTCAGGCGGAGCGGGTGGCGACGATGTCGGCGAAGGACTCGAGGGCGGTGCGGACGGGGCCGGGGTCGAGGGCCTCGAGGAGCTTCTTGGCGCGAGCGGTCTCGGCGAGCACGTGGTCGCGCGCCTGCTGCATGGCCGGGTGGCTACGCATGAGCTCGAGCGCCTCGGCGTGCTCGGCATCGTCGGTCAGCGGACGGCCGAGGAGGGACAGCAGCCGGGCGTCGGCCGGGTCGGTGGACGCCTGGGCCATGAGGACGGGGAGGGTGGGTACGCCTTCGCGCAGGTCGGTGCCGGGCGTCTTGCCGGAGGTGTCGGACTCCGAGGTGATGTCGAGGATGTCGTCGGTCAGCTGGAAGGCCGAGCCGACGATCTCGCCGTAGGAGCTGAGGGCCTCCACCACCTCGGGGCGGGCACCGCTGAACATCGCGCCGTAGCGGGCGGACGTGGCGATCAGCGAGCCCGTCTTGCCGGCGACGACGTCGAGGTAGTGCTCGAGCGGGTCCTCGTCCGGGCCGGGCGGGACGGTCTCCATGATCTGGCCCTCGACGAGCCGCGTGAAGGTGCGGGCCTGGATGAGGACGGCCTCGGGCCCGAGCTCGGCGGTGAGCTCGGAGGAGCGGCCGAACAGGAAGTCACCGGTGAGGATGGCGACGTTGTTGTCCCAGCGGGCGTTGGCGGTGTGGGCCCCGCGGCGCAGGGCCGCCTCGTCCATCACGTCGTCGTGATAGAGCGACGCGACGTGGGTGAGCTCCACGACGCAGGCCGCGGTGTCGACCGCGTCCGCGTCGGGGTCGGGCCCGGCCTCGGCGGCGAGCAGCACCAGCAGCGGACGGAACCGCTTGCCGCCGGCCATCATGAGGTGGGCCGCGGCCTCCGAGACGAACTGGGCGCGCCCCCGGCAGTGGTCGGCGAGCATCTGCTCGATGCGCGCCATCCGCTCGACCAGCCGCTGCTCGAGAGCGGCGTCGACGACGGGCATGGCCAGGGGCGAGTCGGTCACCTGATGAATTCTCCCGCAACCGCCGCCAGGTCGAGCACCGGGCCCGGCAGCACGCCCAGGACGAGGGTGATCGCGGCACCCACGGCGATGGTCGTCGCGGTGAGCACCGACGGGTACGCCACGCTCGGGCCGTCGCCGACCGGCTGGTCGAAGTACATGACCTTGATGACCCGGACGTAGAGGTACGCCGCGATGATGCTCGCGACGACGGCGGCCACGACGACGGGCCAGGCGCCGGCGGCCAGGGCCACGGAGAAGACCGCGAGCTTGCCGACGAAGCCGGAGGTGAGCGGGATGCCGGCCATGGCCAGCAGGAAGAAGGCGAACACCGCAGCCACCACCGGCGACTCCTTGCCGAGCCCGGCCCACCGGTCGATGGCGGTGGTCTCGCCACCGCCGTCGCGGACCAGGCTGACCACCGCGAACGCGCCGATCGTCGCGAAGCCGTAGGTCGCGAGGTAGAAGAGCACCGCCTGGACCGAGCTGATCTCGCCGACGGCGAGCTGGTCGGAGGCCTGCAGGCCGAGGACGCCGGTCAGGATGAAACCGGTGTGGGCGACCGAGGAGTAGGCGAGCAGGCGCTTGATGTCGGTCTGGGTGATGGCCAGCGCGGCGCCGACGAACATCGACAGCACGGCGATGATCCACAGCATCGGCTGCCAGGACCACCGGTCCGCGCCGAGGGCGACGTAGAAGAGGCGCATGATCGCGCCGAAGGCCGCGACCTTGGTGCCCGCCGCCATGAACGCGGTGACCGGGGTGGGAGCACCCTGGTAGACGTCGGGCGTCCATGCCTGGAAGGGCACGGCGCCGACCTTGAAGAGCAGGCCGACCGAGAGCAGGCCGGTGCCGATGAGCAGCAGCGCCTGGCTGCCGACGTCGTTGCGCACCGCCTCGTTGATCGAGGCGAACTCCAGCGACCCGGCGAATCCGTAGACCAGCGCCGCGCCGTAGAGGAAGAAGCCCGACGAGAACGCGCCGAGCAGGAAGTACTTGAGCGCTGCCTCCTGGCTCAGCAGGCGGCGACGGCGCGCGAGGCCGCTGAGCAGGTAGAGCGGGAGCGACAGGACCTCGAGACCGACGAACATCGTCAGCAGGTCGTTGGCCGCCGGGAAGAGCATCATCCCGAAGACCGCGAACATCATCAGCGGGTAGACCTCGGTGTGCTCCCGGTTGGCCGCGATGGAGGCGGTCTCCGCGTCGGTGCCCGGCACCGCGGCGGCCTGCCCGGCGAACGCCGACACCCCGCCGTCGAGGTGGCGCTCGGCGAAGAGCAGCACGCCGGCGATGGCCAGCGCGAGGACCAGGCCCCAGATGAAGAGGCTGGGCCCGTCGACCGCGATCGTCCCACCGACGGCGAGCACGCCGCGGGCGGCTCCGTCGTCGTACGTCTGGACGTCCTGGGCGACCAGCACCACGCCGACGAGCGCCAGCACGAGGCCGACGAGGGCCAGCACCACCTGCGTGGTGTAGCGGATCGAGCGAGGGAGGAACGCCTCGACGACGACCCCGAGGCAGGCGACACCGAAGACCACCAGCAGCGGCCAGAGCTCGAAGTACTCGACGCTGGGCTTCACGAACTCGGTCACTGGGGACCACCCTCCTGGCCGATGCCCACGCTCGCGAGCGAGTCGTGGACGAACGGGTTGATGACGTCGAGCAGCGGCATCGGGTAGAAGCCGAACAGCACGAGCGCGAGCAGCAGCGGGGCGAGGATGCCCACCTCACGCCGG
>DASTPB010000049.1:0-3280 GCA_035762385.1 Nocardioides sp.
GCCGTCGTCCCCGATGAGGTCGGAGGGGTCGGGGGCGCCGTACTCCTTGGGGTTGACCTTGTTCCAGCCCGGGGTGAACGGCAGCTGGGCGTAGACCGTGTCGTCGACCGCGACGACGGGTACGTCGACGGTCTGGCCGGCGAACACCACTGTGATCGAGCCGTCGAAGGCCGGCGCCTGCGTGACCGTGCCGGTCGCCTCGGTGATGCCGGAGACCCCGTCGGGCAGCGAGGGCGTCGACAGGGTGAGCTCGACGCCGCTCGTCTCCGTGAGGGTCGTGGCCGCCTCGGACAGGACCTCCTCGGGCGTCGGGCCGTCGTCGCCTCCCTCGCTCCCTCCCGCGTCGCCGGAGCAGGCGGACAGGGCCGGGAGGGCGAGCACGACAGCGGTGAGCGTCGTGGCGAGTCGACCGGAGGTGCGGGCGCGAGCGAGCATGACCTCAGCCTTCCACAGGGGCGGCTGCGCCACCGTCGCCCGCGCCCGCCGCCGCCTGGGTGGCGACCTGCGCGGACACGGGCGAGGCCACGGCGGCGATGGGCTGCGGAGCCGGGACGCCGGAGCCGTCGCGCCGGCCGTTGGCCTCGGGCAGGTCGACGGGCGCGCCGCTCGAGGCAGCCGCACGGGCTGGTCCGGGGCCGGCCCAGGCGGTGACGAGGGTGTCCTCACCCTTGAGGAACCGGTGGCTGCGCACACCGCCGGTCGCGCGGCCCTTGCCGGGGTACTCGGCGAACGGCGTCACCTTGACCGCGCCCGCCTCGGTGCCGGGCAGGGCCGTGGAGGAGCCGGACGCCGTCACGACCACCGCGTCGGTGGGGTCGAAGGCGCCGAAGAAGGCGACCTGCTGGCCGGCGCCGAGCTTGATGCCGGCCATGCCGCCGCCGGCGCGACCCTGGGGACGCACCCCGGACGCGGGGAAGTGGAGCAGCTGCGCGTCCGTGGAGATGAAGCAGAGCTCCTCCTCGCCCGAGGTGAGCTCGACGGCACCGACGACCTCGTCGCCGTCCTTGAGGCCGATGACCTCCCACTCGTCGCGGTTGAGCACCTCGGGGTTGACCCGCTTCACGACGCCGTCGCGCGTGCCCAGTGCCAGGCCCGGGCCCTCGGTGGCGAGCGAGGTGAGGGCCAGGGGCTTCTCGCCGGGGTCGAGGGCGACGAGCTCGCTGAGCGACAGGGTGCCCTGCAGGTTGGGGTCGTTGGCGGTCGACGGCAGCTCCGCGTTGCCGAGGTCGAGCACCGAGAGCCGGACCAGACGACCCCGGTTGGTGAGCACGCCCACCTCGCCCCGCTTGGTGGTGCGGACCGCGGAGATGGTGACGTCGTGGTTGGTGCGGGCACCGCCTCGGCCCGGAAGGGCGACGTCCTTGGTGCGCGCCAGCAGGCCGGTGGAGGACAGCAGCACGAAGCACGGGTCGTCGGCGACCTCGACGTCCGCGGCGGCCGTCACGGCCGGGGCCGCGCCGAGCAGGACCGTACGACGCGGGGTGCCGTGCTCCTTCGCGACCTCGGTGAGCTCGTCGGAGACGACCTTCCGCAGCAGCTTCTCGTCGGCCAGGATCGCGTCGAGGTACTCGATCGTGCGCTCGAGCTCGCTCTTCTCCTTCTCGAGCTCCAGCTTGCTGAACTTCGTGAGGCGGCGAAGCGGCATGTCGAGGATGTAGTCGGCCTGCACCTCGGTCAGGTCGAAGACCGAGATCAGCCGCTCCTTGGCCGCCGCGGCGTTGTCGGAGCCGCGGATCACCTGGATGACCTCGTCGATGTCGAGGATCGCGATGAGCAGGCCGTCGACGAGGTGCAGCCGGTCCGCGGCCTTGGCCCGCCGGAAGGTGGAGCGCCGGCGTACGACGTCGAAGCGGTGCGCGAGGAAGACCTCGAGCATCTCCGTGAGGCCCAGGGTGCGCGGCTGGCCGTCGACGAGGGCGACGGCGTTGATCCCGAAGGAGTCCTCGAGCGCGGTCTGGCGGTAGAGCTGCTCGAGGATCGCCTCGGGCACGAAGCCGTTCTTGATCTCGATGACCAGGCGCAACCCGTTGTCGCGGTCGCTCAGGTCCTTGATGTCGGCGATGCCCTGCAGCTTCTTGCCGAGCACGAGCTTCTTGATCTGCTCCATCACGCGCTCGGTGCCGACGCCGTAGGGGAGCTCGGTGACGACGATGCCCTTGCGGCGCGCGGTCACCGACTCGACCCGGGCGGTCGCGCGCATCTTGAAGGTGCCGCGGCCGGTCTCGTAGGCGTCGCGGATGCCGTCGAGGCCGACGATCTTGCCGCCCGTGGGCAGGTCGGGGCCGGGGACGAAGCGCATCAGGTCGTCCAGCGAGGCCTTCGGGTGGGTGATGAGGTGCTTGAGCGCCTGGACGACCTCGACGAGGTTGTGCGGCGCGATGTTGGTGGCCATGCCGACCGCGATGCCGGCCGACCCGTTGACCAGCAGGTGGGGGATGGCCGCCGGCAGCACGACCGGCTCCATCTCCCGTGAGTCGTAGTTGGGCTTGAAGTCGACGGTGTCCTCGTCGATGGAGGCGGTCATCGCCACCGCGGCGGGCGCCATCCGGCACTCGGTGTAGCGCATCGCGGCGGGGGAGTCGTCGGGCGAGCCGAAGTTGCCGTGCCCGTCGACCGTGCGCAGCCGCATCGACCACGGCTGGGCCATGCGGACCAGCGCGTCGTAGATCGCGCCGTCGCCGTGCGGGTGCAGCCGACCCATGACCTCACCCACGACGCGGGCGCTCTTGACGTGCCCGCGGTCGGGCCGCAGCGACATGTCGTCCATCGTGTAGAGGATGCGCCGCTGGACCGGCTTGAGCCCGTCACGCGCGTCGGGCAGCGCCCGGGAGTAGATGACCGAGTAGGCGTACTCGAGGAACGACGTCTGCATCTCGTCGCGGATGTCGGTGTCGAGGATGTGCTCCTCGAAGTCGTCCGGGAGGGGCTCGGCCTTCGTACGTCGTGCCATGACGCCATTCTCCCCGCTGGCCGTGGCCGGAGGCACAGGGGCACGCCGGACGGGCGCGGCCCGTTGCGGTCGGGGCCGATAGATTGCAGCCGTGACCGAAGCGGACGCGGCAGCAGGCGAGGTTCGGACGGCGCGTCCTCCCCGGCACTGGGAGGCCGACGTCCTGCTGCGGGACGGGCGCACGGCCCACATCCGGCCGATCCAGCCGGAGGACCGCGCGCTGCTGGTCGAGTTCTACAGCCGCGTCTCGGACCAGTCGAAGTACTACCGGTTCTTCTCGCCGATGCCCGAGCTCTCCGAGCGCGACCTCGACCGGTTCACCCAGGTCGA
>DASTPB010000050.1:0-6446 GCA_035762385.1 Nocardioides sp.
AAGGCCGCCCGCCGCGCCTACACCCGCGTCTGGTCGCGGATGTCCGGCGCCGAGCGCGCCAAGTACCTCTACCGGATCGCCCGGATCATCCAGGAGCGCGGCCGCGAGCTCGCCGTCCTGGAGTCGATCGACAACGGCAAGCCGATCAAGGAGTCGCGCGACGTCGACGTCCCGATCGTCGCCGCCCACTTCTTCTACTACGCCGGCTGGGCCGACAAGCTGAAGTACTCCGGCTACGGCGAGACGCCGCTGGGCGTCGCCGGGCAGGTCATCCCGTGGAACTTCCCGCTGCTGATGCTGGCCTGGAAGATCGCCCCGGCCCTGGCCTGCGGCAACACCGTCGTCCTCAAGCCCGCCGAGACGACCCCGCTGACGGCGCTGCTCTTCGCCGAGATCTGCCAGCAGGCCGACCTGCCGCCCGGCGTCGTCAACATCGTCACGGGCGCGGGTGACACCGGCCGCGCCATCGTGTCGCACCCCGACGTCGACAAGGTGGCCTTCACCGGCTCCACCGAGGTCGGCAAGGCCATCGCCCGCGCCGTCGCGGGCAGCGACAAGAAGGTGACCCTCGAGCTCGGCGGCAAGGCCGCCAACATCGTCTTCGACGACGCCCCGCTCGACCAGGCCGTCGAGGGCATCGTCAACGGCATCTTCTTCAACCAGGGCCACGTCTGCTGCGCCGGCTCGCGGCTCCTGGTGCAGGAGTCGGTGGCCGACGAGGTGATGAGCCGCCTCAAGCGCCGCATGTCCACGCTGCGCGTCGGCGACCCGCTCGACAAGAACACCGACGTCGGCGCGATCAACTCCGCCGAGCAGCTCGCCAAGATCCGCGAGCTCTCCGAGATCGGCGAGTCCGAGGGCGCCGAGCGCTGGTCGGCGCCGTGCGACCTGCCGACCAACGGCTACTGGTTCGCCCCGACCGTCTTCACCGGCGTCTCGCAGGCCCACCGCATCGCCCGCGAGGAGATCTTCGGGCCGGTCCTGTCGGTGCTGACCTTCCGCACCCCGTCCGAGGCGGTCGAGAAGGCCAACAACACCCCGTTCGGCCTCTCCGCCGGCGTGTGGACCGACAAGGGGTCCCGGATCCTGTCCATGGCCAACCGCCTGCGCGCGGGCGTGGTCTGGGCCAACACGTTCAACAAGTTCGACCCCACCTCGCCGTTCGGCGGGTACAAGGAGTCGGGCTACGGCCGCGAGGGCGGTCGCCACGGCCTCGAGGCCTATCTCCGGACCGACGCGAAGGGAGCGGACGCGTGAGCCGCATCGACGTGCGCAAGACGTACAAGCTCTACATCGGCGGCCAGTTCCCGCGCTCGGAGTCGGGCCGCTCCTACATCGTCAACGACGCCAAGGGCCGCCTGCTGGCCAACGCTGCCCAGGCTTCCCGCAAGGACGCCCGCGACTCCGTCGTCGCCGCCCGTGCCGCGTTCGCGGGCTGGTCCGGCAGGACGGCCTACAACCGGGCGCAGGTCGTCTACCGGATCGCCGAGGTCCTCGAGGGGCGCCGCGACCAGTTCGAGGCCGAGCTCCGCGCCGCCGAGGGCATCACCCCGGCCCGTGCCCGCACCCAGGTCGACGCCGCGATCGACCGGCTCGTCTGGTACGCCGGCTGGGCCGACAAGATCACCCAGGTCGTCGGCAACGCCAACCCGGTCGCCGGCCCCTACTTCAACCTGTCGACCCCCGAGCCCAGCGGCGTCATCGCCGTGGTCGCCCCGCGCGGCTCCCTGCTCGGCCTGGTCAGCGTCGTCGCGCCGCTCATCGTCACCGGCAACACCGTCGTCGTGATCGCCAGCCAGGACAACCCGCTGACCGCGATCACCCTCGGCGAGGTGATGGCCACCAGCGACCTCCCCGGCGGCGTGGTCAACGTGCTGACGGGCTCGCAGGCGGAGATCGCCCCGTGGCTGGCCTCGCACATGGACGTCAACGGCATCGACCTGACCGGTGTCGAGGACGACGGGCTCGCCGCCGAGCTCGAGGTGGCCGCGGCCGACAACCTCAAGCGCGTACGACGTCCCGCGCCCGACACCGACTGGCTCGCCGAGCCGGCGCTCGACCGGATGACCCACTTCCTCGAGACCAAGACCGTCTGGCACCCGATCGGCGTCTGATCCCTACGCACGACGAAGGCCCCCGGAGGATCTCCGGGGGCCTTCGTGCGCGCTGGGACGACGTACTTGACGGGGAAGTCTGACACCTGGAGGCCGTTGCAACCGCCAACAGGTGTCGGAGTCCCCGCACGTGCGGGGAGTCCGACAAAGATGCAAGATGCGTCAGACGCGACCGATCAGCGGTTGAGCAGGGCCGAGGCCAGGACGCCGAGGATCTCGTTGGGGTTGTTCACCAGGTAGTGCTGGCCCCCGGTCGCCTCGGCGATCTGCTCGAGCTCACCGGTGTCGGCGTCCTGCGAGATGCCGATGACGATGACCTTGACCGGCTTGGCCGGGTCGCGCAGCGACTTGAGCTGGTTGACCAGCGAGTCCAGCGACAGCGAGCTCGAGTCGTCGCTGGCGCCGTCGGTCATGATCACCACGGAGTTGAACCACGCCGGGTCCCACATCTCCTGGGCGTGCTTGTAGGCCGCGAGGGTGGAGTCCATGACGCCGGTGCCGCCGCGCACCTTGCCGGGCAGGGCGGCAGCCACGGCGCGGACCTCGTCGCCGTGCGTCCTGCCGTCCGCCGCCGGGGCGTCGAGCCGCTCGAGCGGGGAGTACTCGGCGTACGACGCACCGTCCTCGCCGCGGTTCTTCGAGAAGCCCCAGATGCCGATGCGGGCCTGCGCCGGGAAGGCGTCGAGCGCGACCTGCGAGGCGGTGACGGCCAGCCCGATGCGGGTGGTGTCACCGATGGCCATCTTCATGGAGCCGGAGAGGTCGACGACCGCCAGGATGCTGGAGGGCACCGACAGCACGCGCCACTGGCGCAGGGTGTCGTCGGTGGTCTTCTGGGCGACCTCGGGGAGCACCGGGGTGGAGCCGAGGCCGATGTCGTTGGGCAGCGGGGCGCCGTCGGGGCCGCGGAGCTCGGCGGCCGCGATGGCCTCCACACCGGCGCTCGAGGCGAACCAGCGTCCGAGGGCGCGGCCCACGCGGGCCGACAGGTCACCGCCCGAGGAGAGGATGTCCTTGGTCCCGCGGTTCACGTCGATGAGCGGGTACCGCAGCATCGGCACGCCGGTCCTCGGCGCCACCAGCGAGAGCTGGTCGTTGCTGCGGCGGGCGGCGAGGTAGGCCTGCTCGGTGGCCGGCACCAGCTGGGTGCTGGAGGCCGTGATGGTCGAGAGGTCGGTCTCGTTGGAGCTGCCGGCGACGGCGCGCTCGCCGTAGGTCTGGGCGACGGGGACCGTCTTCTCCTCGATGGAGACCGCGGTCGCGCCGGTCTTCTTCATCTCGGCGTAGGGCGCGAGCAGGGCGAGCGCAGAGGCGCCCTCGGCGCTCGGATCGGCCATCGCCAGGCTGCCGCCGTCGAGCACCGCGGACCACGAGGCCGGCGCCTTGGCCGACGGGCCGCCGATGAGGCCCACGGGCGTCTGGGCGAGGACGTCCACGATCTGGGTGCCGGTCCAGCCGGCGCTGGTGAGCTGGCCCTTCCAGGTCGGGCTGTCCGGGATCCAGATCTCGGGGAGCGCGGCGTTGGGGTCGGCCAGCAGGGCGACGACGTCCTTCACGGTGCCCGCGGTGACCTGGATGTCGATGCACGGCTCGTCCTCGTTGACGTCCTCGACCGCCTGCTCGACCAGGTCCTCCATGACCGGGGCGGTGGTCAGGGTGACCACCTCGGAGACGCAGTCGGCGCCCTTGGGCTCGCCGCTGGCGCCGCGCATCGTGAAGAAGCCGACGAGGCCCACCACGAGGGCGAGCGCCAGCCCGACCAGCAGGTAGGTCCGGGTCGGTCGATCGGCTCGGGCGGAGCCGTTCGGGGTCTCGGGCATGGTCTCGGGCGCGGTCGAGTCGTCGAGACTCATGAAGGGGTCCTCCCGGGGTGGTCGATCGAGGGTCTGGGCGACACTAATGTCCAGCCCTCACCCCCCGTGGCCGAACGACGAAATGAGTCGCAACACATGAGCACAGCCCAGGTGGTCGTCCTCGCCGGACCCAGCGGCGCCGGCAAGTCCCGGCTCGCGGAGCGCCTCGGGCTCCCCGTCCTGCGCCTCGACGACTTCTACAAGGACGGCGACGACCCGTCGCTCCCCCGCATCACCACCGGGGCCAACGCCGGGCTCGTCGACTGGGACCACCCCGACTCCTGGCACCAGGCCGACGCCCTCGCCGCGCTCCGCGAGCTGTGCGCCACCGGGCGCAGCGAGGTGCCGATCTACGAGATCGCCCGCAACGGGCGCTGCGGGTCGCGCACGGTCGACCTCGGCGGCGCGAGCCGCTTCGTCGCCGAGGGCATCTTCGCCCCGGAGGTCGTGGGCACGTGCCGCGACGAGGGCATCCTGGCTGCGGCCTACTGCATCACCCAGCACCCGCTCGTCACCTTCTGGCGACGCCTCACCCGCGACCTGCGCGAGCACCGCAAGCCGCCACTCGTGCTCGTACGCCGCGGCCTCGCCCTGATGCGTGACCAGCAGCGCGTCGTCGCGCACGCCGTCCGGCAGGGGTGCCGGCGGGCGACGGGCGACCAGGCCTACGTCGAGCTGACGGCCGGGAGGGGCGCCACTACCCGTTGATCAGCGAGGCGTAGCCCGGCTTGATGACCTCGTCGATGATCGCGAGCCGCTCGTCGAAGGGCAGGAAGGCCGACTTCATCGCGTTGATGGTGAACCACCGCAGGTCCTCCAGCGAGTAGCCGAAGGCCTCCACCAGGCCGAACATCTCCTGCGTCATCGACGTGCCGCTCATGAGCCTGTTGTCGGTGTTGACCGTGACCCGGAAGCGCAGGTCGGTCAGCAGCCCGATCGGATGCTCGCCGAACGACTCGGCAGCACCGGTCTGGATGTTGGAGCTCGGGCACATCTCGAGCGGGATGCGCTTGTCACGGACGTAGGCCGCAAGACGGCCGAGCTCGACGGACCCGTCGTCGGCGATCGTGATGTCGTCGATGATCCGCACCCCGTGCCCGAGCCGGTCGGCGCCGCACCACTGGATCGCCTGCCAGATCGACGGCAGGCCGAAGGCCTCCCCGGCGTGGATCGTGAAGTGGGCGTTCTCGCGCTGGAGGTACTCGAAGGCGTCGAGGTGCCGGGTGGGCGGGAAGCCCGCCTCCGCTCCCGCGATGTCGAAGCCGGCGACTCCGCGGTCGCGCCACGCGATCGCCAGCTCGGCGATCTCCATCGACCGGGCCTGGTGCCGCATCGCGGTCAGCAGCTGGCGTACGACGATCCTGCCGCCGCTGGCGGCCATGCCGGCGTCGAAGCCCTCCTGCACCGCCGCGACGACCTCGTCGAGGGTCAGCCCGGCGCCGACGTGCTGCTCGGGCGCGTAGCGTACCTCGGCGTAGACGACGCCGTCGGCGGCCAGGTCCTCGACGCACTCGCGGGCGACGCGGGCGATCGCCGGGCCGCTCTGCATCACCGCGACGGTGTGGTCGAAGGTCTCCAGGTAGCGCACCAACGAGCCGGAGTCGGCCGACTCCGCGAACCACTGCCCCAGCGACTCCGCGTCGGGTGCGGGGAGCTCGTGGCCGGCCTCGGCGGCGAGCTCCACGATCGTCTGCGGGCGAAGCCCGCCGTCGAGGTGGTCGTGCAGCAGGACCTTCGGAGCGGCCCTGACCTGGTCGCGCGTGGGAGTGCTCATCGGCACATCCAAGCAGGGCCTCACTGGTGGAGCACTATGTTCGTGCCCATGCGCACCTTCACCACCCTCGACGAGGTCGCCGCCGCTGCCGGGTCCGAGATCGGCACCAGCGAGTGGCTGGACATCGACCAGGCGCGGATCGACGCCTTCGCCGACGCCACGCTCGACCACCAGTGGATCCATGTCGACGTCGACGCCGCGGGCGCGGGCCCGTTCGGCACGACCATCGCCCACGGCTTCCTCACCCTGAGCCTGCTCCCCCACTTCGCCTCCGAGGTCTTCCGGCTGGAGACGCCCGGCGCCAGGCTGAACTACGGCCTGGACAAGGTGCGCTTCCCGAACCCGGTGCCCGTCGACAGCCGGCTGCGCTCACACGTGCGCTTCGGCGAGGTCCGTGACCTGGCGGCGGGCAAGCAGCTCGTCGTCGAGCACACCGTCGAGATCGAGGGTCACGACAAGCCCGCCTGCGTGGCGCAGCACGTGGTGCTCCTGCTGGCCTGAGCGTGCTGCGTCAGCTGACGCGGTCGAGCACGATCTCCCCGCGCGTGAACCCGGCGGCGTCATCGCCGCTCTCCCCGGACGACACCGAGTAGCCGCCCTCGAGCGAGGCCAGCGCGCGGTCGAAGCGCTCCGGCTCGTCGGTGAGCAGCGTGAACAGCGGCTCGCCCTCGGTGACCTGGTCCCCGGGTCGCGCGTGCCAGACGA
>DASTPB010000051.1:0-10079 GCA_035762385.1 Nocardioides sp.
CGGTCTGAAGGAGGCCAAGGACCTCGTCGAGGCCGCCCCCAAGACGATCCTCGAGAACGCCACCAAGGAGGCCGCGGACAAGGCCAAGGAGGCCCTCGAGGCCGCCGGCGCCACCGTCACCGTCAAGTGACGATCCGCTAGCTCCTCGCTGCTCCGGCAGCAACCGTCGCAGGGCGGTCACCCCGGTCGGGGTGGCCGCCCTTCGTCGTGCCCGGGCTGCGCCGGCGTCCCTTCACCTGCGATCCCGCAGCCACTACAGTGGACGCTCTGATGCGTATCACGAGATGAGTTGCTCCATGCGCAACAAGCGAACGACCGCCACCCTCGTCCGGTTGCTGCAGCACTCTCGCTTCGAGGTGCTGCCCACGGCCTCCACGGAGGACAAGGTGCTCGCGCACCTGCCCCGCGAGCGCGTGATCACGGTGACGGCCTCGCCCAGCAAGGGGCTGGAGGCGACCCTCGACCTCGCCGAGCGACTCACCGGGCACGGCTACGTCGTGGTGCCGCACCTCGCCGCCCGGATGGTGACCGGCAGGCCGGAGCTGGAGGAGATCGCCGCCCGGCTCGTCGGCAAGGGCATCAGCCGCGTCTTCGTGCCGGGCGGTGACGCCGAACCGGCCGGCGGCTACCCGGACGCGCTCGCGCTGCTGCAGGACCTGCACGAGCTCGGCTCGCCGTTCTCCCACGTCGGCATCACCGGCTATCCCGAGTCCCACCCGACCATCCACGACGACCTCACGGTCCAGTCGATGTGGGACAAGCGGCACTACGCGACCCACATCGTCAGCAACCTGACCTTCGACCCCGCCACCGTCCGCGACTGGATCCGCCGGCTCCGCAACCGCGGCGTGACGATGCCGCTGCTGCTCGGCGTCCCGGGACCGGTCGAGCGCGCCAAGCTGCTCGGCATGGCCACCCGTATCGGGGTGGGGGAGTCGACCAGGTTCCTCGCGAAGAACAAGGGCCTGTTCGCCCGGCTCGCGGCACCCGGAGGGTTCACCGGGGAGAGCTTCCTGGAGAAGTGCGCACCGGCCCTGGGTGAGGACGGCGCCCTCGTCGAGGGCCTCCACGTCTTCACCTTCAACCAGATCAGCGAGACCGAGGCCTGGCGCACCGACCTGCTCCAGCGCCTCGGCGCCTAGCAGACGAGGTCGGCCAGGGCCTGCTCGAGCCCGCGGTCACCGGTCGCCACCACGGTGAGCGGCAGCCCGAGGCTCTCCGCCGCGTCGGCGGCCAGCGTGCGCAGCTCCTCGTCGGGCTCCTGGGCCAGCCACACGACGCGGGTGTAGTGGCCGAAGTAGGTGTCGCGGAGCTCGGGGTGGCGGTCGAGGCCCAGCTCCCGGACGACGGTGCGGTCGAACGACCGGACGAGGAAGTCGGTCAGCAGGTAGGTGCCCGGCTGCTCGTCGAAGAACCGCTCGAGACGCGACCGTCCGGCGTAGACGTCGTAGCAGTGCAGCCCCGGGAGGCGCTGGAGCCCGAGGTCCGCGCACACGGCGTCGAGGGCGCCGTACGTGCCGCAGTCGGCGTAGCCGACCACGACCCGGCCGTAGGACGGTCCCAACCGTTCGGCGAGGGCTCGCACCTCGTCGGCGATGCGGTCGGGGCGGTTGTGCAGGAGCGGGGGTAGGGGATGGACGTCGACGGGCCAGCCGTGCCGGTGGACGACGGCGGCCGCGGGCTGGGCGATCGCGCCGCACGCGATGAGCGCCACCCGGTGCTCAGGGGTGGAACGAGAGCTGGTCGACGAACGCGTCGTTGAACCCGGGACGGTCGGAGAGCTCGACATAGGTCACCTCCTCCAGGAGCGCCTGCGCCCCGGCCCGCTCGCGCACCGAGAGCAACGCCATCTTGGCGCCCTCGCCGGCCACGTTGCCCGCGGCGACGATCCGCAGGACGGGGAGCCGGGGCACCAGGCCGATGCGGACGGCGGAGGCGGGGGAGAGGTAGCTGCCGAACGAGCCCGCGAGCAGCACCTGCTGCACGTCGCGGTGCTCGAGGCCGAGCTCCTCGAGGAGCAGCGACCAGCCCGTGGAGATCGCCGCCTTCGCGAACTGCAGCTCCCGGACGTCGCGCTGGGAGAGGTACACGCACTCGGTGGGCTCGGCATGGGGCGTGGGTCGGTGGAGGACGAACACCCGCTCCTCGCCGATCCTCGCCAGTCGGTCGGCGAGCGCGGGTGCGATGTCCTTGGCGTCCTCCTCGGGCACGAGCCGGCCCGATCCGTCGAGGAGGCCCACGCGGACGAGCTCGGCGACCGCGTCGACCAGGCCGGAGCCGCACAGGCCCCGCGGCTCGACGTCGCCGATGACCTGCAGGGTGACGGCGGGGTCATCACCCTCGGCGTGCGGGTCGACCTTGACGACCTCGATGGCGCCGTCGGCCGCCCGCATGCCGCACCGGATCGCCCCACCCTCGAACGCCGGGCCGGCGGGCGCTGCGGTGGACAGGATGGTCTCCCCGTCGCTGAGCACGATCTCGCAGTTGGTGCCGACGTCGATGAAGAGCCGGGTGCGCTTGTCGCGGTCCATCCCGCTGGCGAGCATGCCCGCCACGATGTCGCCGCCGACGTAGGCACCGAGCGCGGGGAAGAGGAAGGCCCGCGCGCGCGGGTGCAGTCGCAGGCCCAGGTCGGAGGCCAGGACGGACGGCGGCTGGGCCGCCGACATCACGAACGGAGCGACGCCGAGCGGCTCGGGGTCGATGCCGAGGGCGAGCGCCGTCATCGTCGCGTTGCCGGCGACGGCCACCTCGTAGACGTGGCCGGGGTCCACCCCCGCCTCCCGGCACACCTCCGAGGCGAGCGACGAGAGGGTGCCGCCGGCGGCCTGCTGCAGCCGGCCGAGTGCCTCGGGGTCCAGCATCGTGGCGCTGATCCGGGTGATGACGTCGCCGCCGAAGGGCTGCTGGGCGTTGAGCGTGGAGGCCACCGCGAGCGGGGTGCCCGTGCCGACGTCGAGCAACGTGCCGACGACCGTCGTGGTGCCGAGGTCGAAGGCGATGGCGTAGCGCGCACCCGTGGTGTCGCCCGGCTCGACGTCGACGAGCGCCTCGTCGACGATGACCGCGGTGACCTTGAAGTCGGCCTCGCGCAGCACCGTCGACAGCCGGCGCAGCACGTGCAGGTCGGCGGTGAGCTCCAGGTCGTCGATCGCGTCGGTGAGGCGCACGAGGTCCGTCCGCTGGTCGGCGAGCGTGGGCTCGTCGAGCTCGACGTAGCGCTTCTGCAGCGCCGGGCGCAGGATCACCTGGCGGCCGATCCCGACGGTCGCGGCCTTGGGTCGGGTGGTCAGCGGAGGGACCTCGACCGCGAGGTCGCGGGTCGCGTGGAGGAGGCAGCCCAGCCGCCACCCCTCGGCGAGCTGGGCGGGGGTGAAGGTGCGCACGTCGTGCCGGGTGACGGGTGCCGCGCTGTCGGAGGTGATCCGGATGCGGCACTTGTGGCACGTGCCGTGACCCCCGCAGGTGGAGTCGATGGCGATGCCGTTCCACGAGGCGGCGTCGAAGACGGTCACCCCCGGCGGCACGCGCACGTCGCGGACCGCCGGCGGGACCTCCACCCCGTCCTCGGCGGTGGTCCGCACCGTGAACGAGAGGCCGACGCGACCCGTCCCGTCGTGGGCAGCGGGCTCGGCCCCCGGCCTCTCGAGCAGCCCCTCGCGGGCGACGTCGGCGAGCGAGAAGTCCGGGCCGTCGGGAGGTCCGCTCACGACACCGCCCCGTGGGGTGCTCTCACGGCGTCCCCGCCTCCTGCTTCGCGCGGTGCGCGCCGATCCAGGCCATGCCCCACTCGTCGTGGCCGAGGAACACGTCTGCCGCCTTGACCGCCTCGACGACGTGGGGCGTGCGGGCGTCCATGATCGCGCTGGTCAGGCCGGAGACCATGGCCATCGGCAGCCACGTGCCGTTGAGGGTGTGCCGGCCCGGCATGCCGAACGAGACGTTGGACGCGCCGCACGTCATGTTGACGCCGAAGTCGTCGCGGATGCGCCGCATCACCTCGAACGTCACCAGGCTGGTGGTGGTGTCGGCGCCGATCGGCATGGCGAGGGGGTCGATGACGATGTCGGCCTGCGCGATGCCGTACTCCTGCGTGGCGACCCGGACGATCTTGCCGGTGAGCTCGACGCGCTTGTCCGCCTCCATCGGGATCTCGTCGTGGTCGTTGGGCAGGGCGATGATCGCGGCGTCGTGCTTCTTCACCAGCGGGAGGATCAGCTCGAGGCGCTCGTCCTCGGCCGTGACGGAGTTGACCAGGGCTCGGCCCTGGTAGACCGACAGCCCCGCCTCGAGGGCCTCGACCACCGAGGAGTCGATGCAGATGGGGAGGTCGGTGAGCTCCTGCACCATCGTGATGGCCCGGGCGAGCAGGTCCGGCTCGTCGGTCAGCGGCACGCCCATGTTCACGTCGAGGACGTCGGCGCCGCCCTCGACCTGCGCCTTGACGTCGCGCTCGATCGCCGACAGGTCGCCGTCGCGGAGCTGCTGCTGGAAGATGCGGCGCCCGGTGGGGTTGATCCGCTCGCCGATGAGGGTGAAGCGGGTGTCGTGCCCGATGACCACCTCGCGGGTGGCGGAGCGCAGCACCGTGCGCAGCGGCTCGGCGGGACTCATGCCGGGACCTTGGTCCGCTTGGCCTCGATCAGGCTCTTGGCGCGCTTGACGGTCTGCGACGCGTCGGCCGCGTAGCCGTCGGCCCCCACTGCGTCGGCGTACTCCTGGGTGACGGGTGCGCCGCCGACCATGACGATCACCTCGTTGCGGATGCCGGCCTTCTCGAGCGCGTTCATGTTGGCCTTGAACATCGGCATGGTGGTGGTGAGGAAGGCCGAGAAGCCGACGATGTCGGGCTGGTGCTCCTCGATCGCCGCCACGAACTTCTCGGGCGCGACCTGCACGCCGAGGTCGATCACCTCGAAGCCGGCACCCTCCAGCATGATGTTGACGAGGTTCTTGCCGATGTCGTGGACGTCGCCCTTCACGGTGCCCATCAGGAACTTGCCGATCGTGGCCACGCCGGTCTCCGCGAGCAGCGGACGGAGCCGCTCCATCGCCCCTGCCATGGCGCGTCCGGCGATGAGCATCTCGGGGACGAAGAAGTCGCCGCGCTCGAAGCGCGCGCCGACCTCCTCGAGCGAGGGGATGAGGGCGTCGAAGAGCAGCGTCTGCGGCTCCATCGCGAGGCCGAGACCCTCCTCGGTCAGCTCGAGCACCCGCGGGGCGTTGCCCACGAGCGTCTCGTCGTAGAGGGCTTGAAGGATGTCGTCGGGGGTCATGCGACCACCTCCTGGGTCCGGGCGGGGTCGGTGCGGGTGGGACCGCGCAGCAGGGAGGACAGCGCGGTGGACTGGTCGAGCAGGTGGCGGCCGAGCTCGTCGATCCGCTCGGCGAGGCGTGCCGTGGGGCCCGAGATCCCGAGCGAGGCGACCACGTCGCCGCGCAGCCCGAAGACGGGTACGGCGATCCCGGTCAGGCCGATCTCCAGCTCGTCCTCGGTGGAGGCCCACCCGCGCTCGCGGGCGTGCCGGCCGTCACGGCGTACGGCGTCGGCGTCGGGCAGCGTCACGGGCGTGGGCCGTTCCAGCTCCCCGTCCGTGAGCTCGAGCGCGTCCCAGGCGAGGAGCACCTTGCCCAGCGCGGAGCAGTGGGCGGGCACCTCGATCTCGGTCCAGTCGCGGGTGCCGAGGAGGTAGGTCGAGTCGACCTGTGCCACCTGCACCACGCGGTCGCCGCGGGCCACGCTCAGGTGCACCGTCTCGCCCGTGTCGGCGCCGATGCGCTCCATGACCGGGCGGGCGAGCCGGACCAGCTCGTCCCACGGGTCGTGGCGCGCGGCGTAGAGCCAGAACAGCCGACCGGCGACGTAGGACCCCGAGCCGACGCGTTCCACGAGTCCCGAGCGCTCGAGCGCGGCGAGCAGGCGCGAGGTCGTCGACTTCGCCAGCCCGCTGGCGTCCTGGAGGTCCGCGAAGGACATCGGCTCGTCGGCGTGGACCACCGTCGCGACGAGGTCGGTGGCACGGTCCAGTGCCCGCGTCCCGGTGGCGGCCTCGCTCACGGACGGCTCCTTCGGTCGAGGGGTTCCCCCCGGTTCCATGATGTGGAACGGTGGTTCCACATCATGAGGCTAGGAGCCGCCGGGAACCGGGGTCAAGGGGCCGAGCGGCGGGCGACCACCCAGGAGGACACGTGTTCCGCAACGCCATGCCGCGCTACGAGGTGTTGTCCGAGCAGGCGATGGCCACCCTCGACCAGGGGTGGCGGCGACTGATGACCGAGGTCGGCGTCGAGTTCATGGACGACCGCGCGCTCGAGCTGTTCCGCAAGGCCGGCCAGCGGGTCGAGGACAACGCCGTCTTCCTCGACCCCGACTTCGTCCTCGAGCAGGTCGCCAAGGCCCCGCGCGAGTTCGACGTGCAGGCCCGCAACCGCGACCACGACATCCACATCGGTGGGGACGCGATGGCGTTCGGAGCGGTCTACGGTCCGCCGTTCGTGCGGCAGGGCGACGTACGACGCGACGCCACCATGGAGGACTTCCGCAGCTTCACCAAGCTCGCCCAGTCGTTCCCCGTGCTCGACTCCGCGGGCGGCGTCATCTGCGAGCCCAACGACACCCCGCTCGACAGCCGCCACCTCGACATGACCTACGCGCTGCAGACGCTGACCGACAAGGTCTACATGGGCAACGTCGTCTCCGGGGTCAACGCCGCGGACACGCTCGCGATGACCTCGATCCTCTTCGGCTCGCGGGAGGCCATCGAGCAGACGCCGGCGACGATCTCGCTGATCAACTGCAACTCGCCGCTCCGCTGGGACGACCGCATGCTCGAGGCGCAGTTCGAGTACTCCGGTGCCGGGCAGCCCGTCGTGCTGACGCCCTTCATCCTGATGGGCGCGATGTCGCCGGTGACCATCCCGGCGGCCCTGGTGCAGCAGATCGTGGAGGCCCTGTCGGGGATCGCCCTGTCGCAGCTGATCCGTCCCGGGACGCCGGTGATCTTCGGGTCGTTCCTGTCCAACATCGACATGCAGTCCGGCTCGCCGACCTTCGGCACCCCCGAGTCCGGCATCGGCCTGCTGTGCACCGGCCAGATCGCCCGCCACTTCGGCCTGCCGTTCCGCACCGGTGGCGGGCTGACCTCCTCGCAGGTCGCCGACGCCCAGGCGGGCTACGAGGCGCTCATGACGCTGCTGCCGACCTTCCTCGCCGGCGCCAACTGGGTGATGCACTCGGCCGGCTGGCTCGAGGGCGGGCTGGTCGCCGGCTACGAGAAGTTCATCGTCGACATCGAGCTGCTCCAGATGCTGCGCCACGAGTTCACCCCGCTCGAGATCGACGAGGCGTCGATGGCCTTCGACGCCCACCAGGAGGTCGGCCACGGCGGCCACTTCCTCGGTGCGATGCACACGATGGAGCGCTTCCGCACCTGCTTCTACCGTCCCCTCCTGTCGTCGTCGGAGAACTACGAGCGCTGGATGCGCGGCGGCGGCCACGACGCCAACCACCGCGCCCAGGTCGCCTACCAGAAGGCCCTCGAGGACTACGAGCAGCCGCCGCTCGACGACGCGGTCCGCGAGGAGCTCGAGGACTACGTCCTCCGCCGGCGGGCCGAGCTCGGCGACTGAGCGCTCGGCCGGGCTGCCGCGCCGGTGGGGAACGAACGGCAGCTCACCGGGGCGACGCCCGGTGCCGATGGTTCCCCAGCATGCGGAGGGCGTACGCCGGTGCCGAAGGAGCCCGTCAGCTGAGGCCGAGGATCGTCCCGTCGTCGGCGAGGTCGATGCGTGCGGCCGAGGGGTCCCTCGGCAGGCCGGGCATGGTCATCATGTCGCCGCAGACCACGACGACGAACCCGGCGCCGGCGGAGAGGCGTACCTCGCGCACGTGCAGCTCGTGACCCGAGGGTGCGCCCAGCGACGTGGGATCGGTCGAGAAGGAGTACTGGGTCTTGGCGACGCAGACCGGGAGCTCGGCGTAGCCGTCGCGCTCGATGCGCTGGAGCCGGCGCCGGGCCTTGGCGTCCCAGGTGACCTGCCCGGCCCCGTAGAGGCGGGTGGCGATCGTCTCGACCTTCTCCGTCAACGACAGCTGGTCGTCGTAGGTGTAGGAGAACTGGTACGGCGACGGCTCGGCCAGCGTCGCCAGCACGCCGTGGGCGAGGTCCTTGGCGCCGTTGCCACCGTCGGCGAAGTGCGTGGCCGGGAACGCCTGCACCCCCTCGTCGGCGACCAGCTCGACGACCCGAGCCACCTCGCGGTCGGTGTCGGTGGGGAAGCGGTTGACCGCGACGACAGCCGGGATGCCGTAGACGTCGCGGATGTTGGCGAGGTGCCGGCGCAGGTTGACCATGCCGGCCTCGACCGCGGCGACGTCCTCCGTCCCGAGGTCGGCCAGGGCGACGCCGCCGTGGTACTTCAGCGCCCGGACGGTCGCGACCACGACCGCCACGTCGGGGCGCAGGCCCGACTTGCGGCACTTGATGTCCACGAACTTCTCCGCTCCCAGGTCGGCACCGAAGCCGGCCTCGGTGACCACGATGTCGGCCAGGCGGAGCCCCGCGCGGGTCGCCATCACCGAGCTGCAGCCGTGGGCGATGTTGGCGAACGGGCCGCCGTGCACGAAGGCGGGAGCCCCTTCCAGCGTCTGCACGAGGTTGGGAGCGAGGGCGTCGCGCAGCAGCGCCGCCATCGCGCCGTGCGCACCCAAGTCGCGCGCGGTCACCGGCGCCATCGCGCGGGTGTAGCCGATGACGATGTCCCCGATGCGGCGCTTGAGGTCGGCCCAGGACTCGGTGAGGCAGAAGATCGCCATCAGCTCGGAGGCCACGACGATGTCGAAGCCGTCCTCGCGGGGGAAGCCGTTGACGTGCCCGCCCAGGGCGACGACGACCTCGCGCAGCGCCCGGTCGTTGGTGTCGATGACGCGCTTCCAGGTCACGCTGCGCACGTCGATCCCGAGCTCGTTGCCGTGGTGGACGTGGTTGTCGATGAGCGCGGCGAGCAGGTTGTTCGCGGCGGCGATCGCAGCGAAGTCGCCGGTGAAGTGGAGGTTGATGTCCGTCATCGGCACCACCTGGCTCCACCCGCCGCCGGCGGCGCCGCCCTTCATGCCGAAGACCGGTCCCATCGACGGCTCCCGGAGGCACGCCACGGTGCGGTGGCCGAGGCCGTGGAGGGCGTCGGTGAGCCCGACCGTCGTGGTGGTCTTCCCCTCGCCCGGCGGGGTCGGCGAGAGGGCGGTGACCAGGACCAGCCGGCCGAGCGGACGGTCGGCGAGCGAGGCGAGGTAGCCGACGTCGACCTTGGCCATGTGGTGCCCGTAGGGGAACAGGTGCTCCTCGTCGATGCCGAGGGTCTCCCGGGCGATCTCGCGGATGGGCCGCAGGGTGGCGGCGTTGGCGATCTCGATGTCGGACTGCATGGGGACTCCTGCTCGGTGCGCCGAAGGTTGCGCTGGACGAGACAGAGTTTGCGATACGCAACAGCCGCTGCGCTAGTGTCGCGCCATGCGCAACAGCGACGAGACGGTCACCGGTGGTGGGGGCGTCCAGTCCGTCGACCGCGCGCTCAGCATCCTGGAGGTCCTCGCACGCACGGGCGAGGCGGGGGTCACCGAGATCGCGGGCGAGCTCGACGTCCACAAGAGCACGGCGTTCCGCCTGGTGGCGACCCTCGAGGCGCACCGGCTCGTCGAGCAGACCGGCGACCGGGGGCGCTACCGGCTCGGTGTCGGCATCCTCCGCCTGGCGGGTGCCACCACGGCCCGGCTCGACCTGGTCCAGGAGGCACGCCCGATCTGCCGGCAGCTCGCCGCCGACACCGGCGAGACCGTCAACGTCGCGGTGCTCGCCGACGGCTCCGCGCTCTACCTCGACCAGGTGGCCGGATCGTCGGCGCTGCAGCCGCACAACTGGGTCGGGCAGCACATCCCGCTGCACGCGACGAGCAACGGCAAGGTCCTGCTGAGCGGACTCGACGACGCCGAGCTCGAGCAGGCGCTCGGCGCGCTGACGACGTACACCGCCCAGACGATCACCCGCCTCCCGCAGCTGCGCGACGAGCTCGCCCGGGTGCGG
>DASTPB010000052.1:0-9996 GCA_035762385.1 Nocardioides sp.
CTCAGCCACGACCTGCCGTGTCCGGGCTGCGGCCACGCTGCGCACACCTACCTGCCGTGCAGCGACTCCTGCCACTGCAGGCGGCCGAACCCGCTCGCGACGAGCGCGGCCGCCTGACGCCTCAGGCCGGCTCGGCCACCAGGCCGAGCTCGGCGACCGAGGCCAGCGACTCGTTGCGCGGGACCACGCGGACCGTGTAGCCGAACGGGCCCGAGACCGCGAGCGGCACGGCAGCGTCGAAGCGGTGGCGGTTGCCGTCGTACGACTCCCCCACGAGCATCGGCGTCGTCGAGGTCGCGGTGAGGACGTCGTCGGAGCCGATCCGCCCGTGGACGACCTGCACCTCGACGTCGTCCGGCGAGAGCGAGCCCAGCGCCACCCACGCGCGGACGGCGAGCGTCGCGCCCACGACGGCCTGGTCGCCCACGCCCTCGGAGTCGACGTGCTCGACGCGGACGCCGGGCCACGCGGCGCGGACGTCGTGCTTCCACCCCGACAGGATGCGGGCGCCCGCGTAGTCGGAGTTGAGCGCGCGCGCGGTGGACGCGGCCGGGGCGTAGAGCTCCCGGACGTAGTCGCGGACCTGACGGGTGGCGAGCACCTTGGGACCGAGCGACTTCAGCGTGTGGCGGACCATCTCCAGCCAGCGCGGGGGCACGCCCTCGTCGTTGGTCTCGTAGAAGCGCGGCGCGACCTCGTTCTCGATGAGGTCGTAGAGCGCCGCCGCCTCGAGGTCGTCGCGACGGTCGGGGTCGTCGATGCCGTCGGCCGACGGGATCGCCCAGCCGTTGTTGCCGTCGTACCACTCGTCCCACCAGCCGTCGAGGATCGACAGGTTCAGGCCGCCGTTGAGCGCCGCCTTCATGCCGGAGGTGCCGCACGCCTCGTAGGGGCGCAGCGGGTTGTTGAGCCACACGTCGCAGCCGGGGTAGAGCGGCTGCGCCATCGCGATGTCGTAGTTGGGCAGGAACGCGATGCGGTGCCGGACCTCCGGGTCGTCGGCGAAGCGCACCATCTCCTGGATGAGCCGCTTGCCGGTCTCGTCCGCCGGGTGCGCCTTGCCGGCGATGACCAGCTGGATGGGCCGCTCGGGGTTCAGCAAGAGCTTCTTGAGGCGCGCGGGGTCGCGCAGCATCAGGGTGAGGCGCTTGTACGTCGGGACGCGGCGCGCGAAGCCGATGGTCAGCACGTCGGGGTCGAGCGCAGTGTCGATCCACGTGGTCTCGGCGGCTGCATAGCCCCGCTTGGTCGCCGAGCGGCGCATCCGGTCGCGGGCGTCGTCGATGAAGCGGGTGCGCAGCGTGCGCTTGAGGTCCCAGATCTCGCGGTCGCTGATCTGGTCGACGAGCGGCCACAGGGCGTCGGTGTCGTCGCCGTCGATGTCACCGCCGCGGCTCGCGGCGAGCTCGATGACCTCGCGCGCGATCCAGGTGGGGCCGTGGACGCCGTTGGTGATCGAGGTGATCGGCACCTCGGCCTCGTCGAAGGCCGGCCACAGGCCGTTGAACATGCCGCGCGACACGTGGCCGTGCAGCTCGGAGACGCCGTTGGCGCGCTGGGCGAGCCGGAAGCCCATCACGGCCATGTTGAAGACACCGGCGTCACCGCCGTCGTAGTCCTCCGCCCCCAGCGCGAGGATCCGGTCGACCGGGACGCCCGGCGTGGGCGAGTTGCCGCCGAAGTACTGCGAGACCAGCTCGCGGGGGAACCGGTCGATGCCCGCGGGCACCGGCGTGTGCGTGGTGAAGACCGTGCCGGCGCGGGAGACCTCGAGCGCGGTGTCGAAGTCCAGGTGCGGCCCCGCCTCGTCGACGGTGAGCTCGCGGATGCGCTCGATGCCGAGGAAGCCGGCGTGGCCCTCGTTGGCGTGGAAGACCTCGGGGGCGGGGGCGCCGGTGATGCGCGACCACACCCGCAGCGCGCGAATGCCGCCCACGCCGAGGAGCAGCTCCTGGCGCAGCCGGTGCTCGGAGTTGCCGCCGTAGAGCCGGTCGGTCACGTCGCGGTAGTGGGCGCTGTTCTCCTCGATGTCGGTGTCGAGGAGAAGCAGCGGCACCCGGCCGACCTGGGCGACGAGGATGCGCGCCACCAGGTCGGGGCCGTCGGGGAGGGCCAGGGAGACGGTCGCGCGGCTGCCGTCGGCCTCGCGGAGCACCGACAGCGGCAGCTCGTCGGGGTCGAGGACCGGATAGCTCTCCTGCTGCCAGCCGTCGCGGTCCAGCGCCTGCTTGAAGTAGCCGTGGCGGTAGAACAGGCCGACGCCCACCAGCGGGATGCCGAGGTCGGAGGACGCCTTGAGGTGGTCGCCGGCGAGGATGCCGAGGCCGCCGGAGTACTGGGGCAGCACCGAGGTGATGCCGAACTCGGACGAGAAGTAGGCGATGGCGCGGGGGGCGTCGTCGCCGGCCTTGCGGGCGTACCACCGGTCCTCGGTGAGGTAGCGCTGCAGGTCGGCATGCGCGGCGCCGAGGCGCGCGCGGAAGTCGCCGTCGTCGACCAGCTCGGCGAGCCGCTCACGGCCCACGGCACCCAGCAGTCGCACCGGGTCGCCCTTGACCTGGCGCCACAGATCGGGGTCGATCGAGGAGAACACGTCCTGGGTGGGCGGGTGCCACGACCAGCGCAGGTTGCCGGCCAGGTTGGCCAGTGCGCCGAGGGGCTCGGGCAGGACGGGACGGACAGTGAATCGTCGGAACGCTCGCACGGACGAGCACGCTAGGGCATTTCTTGGAACGATCCAAGAGCAACCGGTCCTGCGCGTCCCAAGGGGTGGCCTCGACCGCGGTCGGCTTGCGTGCGAGGTGCGGGTTCGCAAGTGTGGGGCCATGGTTGGACGGATACCCGTGATGGATGTCTCTCCCGTGGTCGACCTGGGTCGGCAGTCGGCCAAGGCCACCGTCGGCGAACCGCTGCCCGTGCGCGCGTCGGTCTTCCGCGAGGGCCACGACCAGCTCGCCGCAGAGGTGGTCGCCACCGACCCCCGGGGCCGCACCCGCGCCCCGGTGCGGATGCGACCCGACGGCGACCAGCCCAACCGCTACGTCGCCCACGTCACGCCCGATGTCGAGGGCGAGTGGACCTTCGAGATCCACTCGTGGTCGGACCCGGTCGCGACCTGGCAGCACGACGCGGGGATCAAGATCCCGGCCGGCGTCGACGTCGAGCTGATGTTCACCGAGGCGCGGCTCCTCCTGGAGCGCGTCGCCGCCGGGACGGGCCCGGAGGCGCTGGACGAGCGGTCGGCCGCCGTCGTGTCCGGCGCGCTCGCGGCCGCGACCGACACCGACCGTCCCGTCGCCGCGCGACTCGCCACCCTGCAGGACCCCGGGCTCGCCGCGGTGCTCCTCGCCCACCCGCTGCGGGAGCTGCTCACCGTCACCGGCCCGTTCCGGTTCCGCGCGGACCGGTCGCGCGCGCTGTTCGGCAGCTGGTACGAGTTCTTCCCCCGCTCGGAGGGCGCGACGAGGGACGAGAAGACCGGCAAGATCACCAGCGGCACCTTCCAGACTGCGAAGGAGCGGCTGACCCGGGTGGCCGAGATGGGCTTCGACGTCATCTACCTGCCGCCGATCCACCCGATCGGCGAGGTCAACCGCAAGGGCCCCAACAACCCCCTCACCCCCGGTCCCGACGACACGGGCTCGCCGTGGGCGATCGGCAGCAAGGACGGGGGCCACGACGCGATCCACCCCGACCTCGGGACGTTCGACGACTTCGACGCCTTCGTGGCCCGCGCCCGCGAGCTCGACCTCGAGGTGGCCCTCGACCTCGCGCTGCAGGCGGCTCCCGACCACCCGTGGGTGACCACGCACCCGCAGTTCTTCACCACCCGCGCCGACGGCACCATCGCGTACGCCGAGAACCCGCCGAAGAAGTACCAGGACATCTACCCGATCAACTTCGACAACGACCCGGCCGGCATCTGCCGCGAGGTGCTCCGGATCGTGAAGCTGTGGATGTCGCACGGCGTGCGGATCTTCCGTGTCGACAACCCCCACACCAAGCCGCTCGCCTTCTGGGAGTGGCTGCTCGCGGAGGTACGGCGTACCGACCCGGACGTGATCTTCCTGTCCGAGGCGTTCACCAAGCCGGCGATGATGCACGGGCTCGGCGCCGTCGGCTACCACCAGAGCTACACCTACTTCACCTGGCGCACCGGCAAGCGCGAGATCGAGGACTACCTCGTCGAGGTGTCGCACGAGTCCGACCACCTGATGCGGCCGAACTTCTTCGTCAACACCCCCGACATCCTCCACGCCTACCTGCAGTACGGCGGTCCTGCCGCGTTCAAGGTTCGTGCGGCGCTCGCCGCCACCGGCTCCCCGAGCTGGGGCGTCTACGCCGGCTACGAGCTGTTCGAGCACGTCGCGGTGAAGCCGGGGTCGGAGGAGTACCTCGACTCGGAGAAGTACCAGATCCGCATCCGCGACTGGAAGAAGCGCGACGCCGAGGGCACCACGCTCGCCCCGTACCTGACGCGCCTCAACGAGATCCGACGCCAGCACCCGGCCCTGCAGCTGCTGCGCAACGTGACCATCCACTCCAGCGACGACGACCACGTGCTGGTCTTCTCCAAGAGGCACGACCTGCCCGACGGAGGCAGCGACGTCGTCATCAGCGTGATCAACCTCGACCCGCACGGCACGCGCGAGACGATGGTCCACCTCGACATGCCGGCGCTGGGCATGGAGTGGCACGACTCCTTCGTCGCCCACGACGAGATCACCGGCGAGGACTGGAGCTGGACCGCCCACAACTACGTCCGGCTCGATCCCGGCTACGAGCCCGCCCACGTGATCGCCATCAGGAGGACCCGTTGACCGAGCACCCCACCTCGTCCCAGATGCCGACGGACGCGACCCGCGCGACCGCCGTCCTCAACGCGGAGCCCGAGTGGTTCCGCACGGCGGTCTTCTACGAGGTGCTGGTGCGGTCGTTCCGCGACTCCAACGGGGACGGGACCGGCGACTTCAAGGGCCTCATCGAGAAGCTCGACTACCTCGAGTGGCTGGGTGTGGACTGCCTGTGGGTCCCGCCGTTCTTCACCTCGCCGCTGCGCGACGGCGGCTACGACGTGGCCGACTACAACAACATCCTCCCCGAGTGCGGCACGGTCGACGACTTCCACGAGTTCGTCGACGCCTGCCACCAGCGCGGCATCCGCGTGATCATCGACTTCGTCATGAACCACACGAGCGACGCCCACCCGTGGTTCCAGGCCAGCCGCAGCGATCCCGACGGCCCCTACGGCGACTTCTACGTGTGGTCCGACACCGACGAGCTCTACGAGGACGCCCGCGTCATCTTCGTCGACACCGAGCCGTCCAACTGGACCTGGGACCCGGTGCGCCAGCAGTACTTCTGGCACCGGTTCTTCCACCACCAGCCCGACCTGAACTTCGACAACCCCAAGGTGCACGACGCGATGCTGGACGCGATGGCGTTCTGGCTCGACATGGGGCTCGACGGCTTCCGCCTCGACGCGGTGCCGTACCTCTACGAGCGCCCGGGCACCAACGGCGAGAACCTCAAGGAGACCCACGAGTTCCTGAAGAAGTGCCGGCGCTTCGTCGACGAGCACTACCCGGGGCGCGTGCTGCTGTGCGAGGCCAACCAGTGGCCCGCCGACGTGGTCGAGTACTTCGGGCCGGAGGAGACCGCGGACGGCCGGTGGATCGGCACCGAGTGCCACATGGCGTTCCACTTCCCGGTCATGCCCCGCATCTTCATGGCGGTGCGCCGCGAGTCGCGCTTCCCGATCTCGGAGATCCTCGAGCAGACGCCCGCCATCCCCGACGGCTGCCAGTGGGGCATCTTCCTGCGCAACCACGACGAGCTGACGCTCGAGATGGTGACCGACGAGGACCGCGACTACATGTGGTCCGAGTACGCCCACGACCCGCGGATGAAGGCCAACATCGGCATCCGCCGACGCCTGGCCCCGCTCCTGGACAACGACGTCAACCGCATGGAGCTCTTCACCGCGCTCCTGCTGTCGCTGCCCGGCTCGCCCGTCCTCTACTACGGCGACGAGATCGGGATGGGCGACAACATCTGGCTCGGTGACCGCGACGGCGTGCGTACGCCGATGCAGTGGACGCCCGACCGCAACGCGGGGTTCTCCAACGCGACCCCCGGCAAGCTCCACCTGCCGGCGATCCAGGACCCGGTCTACGGCTACCAGTCGGTCAACGTGGAGGCGCAGCTGGAGAACACCTCCTCGCTGCTGCACTGGACGCGGCGCCTCGTCCACGCGCGGCGCCGGCACCCGGCGTTCGGGCTCGGCGACTTCGTCGACCTCGGCGGATCCAACCCGAGCGTGCTGTCCTACATCCGCGAGCACCGCGGGGCCGAGGACCGCGACGTGATCCTCTGCGTCAACAACCTGTCCCGCTTCCCGCAGCCCGTCGAGCTCGACCTGCGGCAGTGGGAGGGCATGGTCCCCGTCGAGCTGTTGGGCGGCGTGCCGTTCCCGGCCGTCGGCGAGCTGCCCTACCTGCTGACCCTGGGTGGCTACGGCTTCCTGTGGCTCCGGTTGACGGACCCGAGCACGACGGGGGTGGAGCCGTGAGCAGCACCGCGATCGCGGCCTGGATCGACCAGGCGCGCTGGTTCGGCGGCAAGGGCCGCGAGTGGTCGTTGACGGGGGTGCGCCGCGTCGGCGAGCTGCCGGACGCCCCCGACGGCGTGCGGGTCGCCATCGAGCTCGCCGAGGTGACCTACGACGACGGGTCCACCGATCTCTACCAGGTGCCGCTGGCGTCCTACTCCGAGCCGCAGGAGCGGATCTCGCACGCGCTCATCGGCGAGTGGGACGACGACGAGCTCGGGCACGTCCACGTGTACGACGCGCTGCACGACCGCCAGGCCATGGCCCTGTGGCTGGCTGCGTTCGCCCGCCACGGCGTCACCCCGGCGCCGCCCTCCGACGTGCGCGGCGAGCTCATGTTCCACCGGCTCCCGGGTCACGACCTCGACATCGAGGCGCACTCGACCCTCTTCTCGGGTGAGCAGTCGAACTCCTCGGTCGCCTTCGGCGAGGACGCGCTGATGAAGGTCTTCCGCAAGGTGACCCCCGGGGTGAACCCCGACATCGCGATCCACCAGGTCCTCACCGAGGCCGGGTCGACCCACGTCGCCGCGCTCTACGGGTGGCTCGACCTCGTCGATGACGACACCAACACGACCATCCAGCTCGCGATGCTGCAGCAGTTCCTCCGTACCGCCAGCGACGGGTGGGACCTCGCCCTCGCCAGCGTCCGCAACCTGTTCGCCGAGGCCGACCTGCACGCCGACGAGGTCGGTGGCGACTTCGCCGGTGAGGCGGCGCGCCTCGGCGTCGCGCTCGCCGAGGTGCACGTCGACCTGGCCGAGCACTTCCCGGTCGAGCGGCGCGAGGCCGACGCCCTCGGCGAGCTGGCCGGCGCGATGGAGGGCCGGCTGGTCGCCGCGCTCGACGTCGTACCCGCCCTGGCCGCCCACGAGGACCGGCTGCGCGAGACGTTCGCGCGGCTGCGCGACCTCGACGGCGTCGAGGTGCAGCAGGTGCACGGTGACCTGCACCTCGGCCAGACCCTGCGCACCGTCAAGGGCTGGAAGATCGTCGACTTCGAGGGCGAGCCGGCCAAGCCGCTCGCGGAGCGGCTCAGGCCCGACTCGGTGTGGCGCGACGTGGCCGGGATGATCCGCTCCTTCGACTACGCGCCGCGGGTGGTCGCCATGACCGGCGGCGCCGACGCAGGTGGCGAGGCGGAGCAGCGCGCCTACCGCGCGTCCGAGTGGTCCGAGCGCAACCGGGCCGCCTTCCTCTCCGCCTACACCGAGCAGCGGGGTGAGGCGCTCGAGGGCGCCAACGGCGTGCTGCTGGACGCCTACCTGGCGGACAAGGTCGTCTACGAGGCGGTCTACGAAGCACGCAACCGTCCGGGATGGCTCACCATCCCCCTCGCCGCGTTGGAGGAGACGTCATGACCGAGTCCACGAGCAAGCCCACCAGCACGACCACCGGTGCGACCACCGGCACGACCGGGGCGCGGGACCCGCACGCTCCCGGTGAGCTCGACCTCCACCTCATCGGCGAGGGCCGCCACGAGCTGCTGTGGACGGTGCTCGGCGCCCAGGCCGGCGAGGACGGGACGTCGTTCCGCGTGTGGGCCCCCAACGCCATGGAGGTGCAGGTCGCCGGCGAGTGGGCCGGCTGGGACGGCGCGGCGCACCCGATGACGCGCCTCGACGGGTCCGGCGTGTGGCACGTGCACGTCGAAGGTGCCGGGGTCGGGTCGCAGTACAAGTACCGCATCCGCGGCGCGGACGGGCAGTGGGTCGACCGCGCCGATCCCCTCGCCCAGTACGCCGAGAAGCCGCCCAGCTCCGCCTCGCGGGTCTGGCGCTCGCAGCACCAGTGGAACGACGAGGCGTGGTTGGAGAAGCGTCGGACGAGCCAACCCGTCGACGAGGCGATGTCCACCTACGAGGTGCACCTCGCGTCCTGGCGCAAGCACTACTCCGGCGAGCTCTACTCGTGGGACGAGATCGCCGACGCCCTGGTCCCGTACGTCTCCGACCTCGGCTTCACCCACGTCGAGTTCATGCCGGTGATGCAGCACCCGTTCGGCGGCTCCTGGGGCTATCACGTGACGTCGTACTTCGCCCCGGACTCACGCTTCGGCGACCCCGACGGGCTCAAGCGCCTCATCGACCGGCTCCACCAGGCCGGCGTCGGGGTCATCCTCGACTGGGTGCCCGGTCACTTCGCCACCGACGAGTGGGCGCTCGCCCGCTTCGACGGCACCCCCCTCTACGAGGACCCCAACCCCCAGCGTGGCTGGCACAAGGAGTGGGGCTCCCACATCTTCAACTTCGGCCGCAACGAGGTGCGCAACTTCCTCTACGCCAACGCGGTCTACTGGCTCGAGGAGTACCACGCGGACGGCCTGCGGGTGGACGGTGTCGCCTCGATGCTCTACCTCGACTACGCCCGCGAGCACGGCGAGTGGTCGCCCAACAAGCACGGCGGTCGCGAGAACCTCGAGGCGGTCCAGTTCCTCCAGGAGATGAACGCCACCGTCTACAAGCGGGTGCCCGGCATCGTCACGATCGCCGAGGAGTCGACCGCCTGGCCGGGTGTCACCGGGCCCACCAGCGACGGCGGGCTCGGCTTCGGCTTCAAGTGGAACATGGGCTGGATGCACGACTCGCTCAACTACGTGTCCAAGGACCCGCTCTACCGCAGCCACCACCACGGCCAGATGACCTTCTCGCTGGTCTACGCCTTCGCGGAGAACTACGTCCTGCCGATCAGCCACGACGAGGTCGTGCACGGCAAGGGCTCGTTGCTGCGCAAGATGCCCGGCGACCGCTGGCAGCAGCTCGCCAACCTGCGCGCCTACCTCGCCTACATGTGGGCCCACCCCGGCAAGCAGCTGCTCTTCATGGGCTGCGAGTTCGGCCAGGAGTCCGAGTGGGCCGAGAGCCGCGAGCTCGACTGGTGGCTCCTCGAGCACCCCGAGCACGCAGGCGTCCACGCGATGGTGCGCGACATGAACCGCGCGTACGCCGAGACGGCCGCGCTGTGGGGCCGCGACAACGATCCGGCCGGGTTCCAGTGGATCGACGCCAACGACGCGGGCGCGAACACGTTCTCCTTCGTCCGCCGGTCCCCCGGCGAGCCCGACCTGGTCTGCGTGTCCAACTTCGCCGGCAACCCGCACGAGGGCTATCGCCTCGGCCTGCCGTCGGAGGGCACGTGGCGCGAGGTCCTCAACACCGACGCGGAGTCCTACCACGGCTCGGGGGTCGGCAACCTGGGCTCCATCACGGCCACCAGGGGCGAGCACCACGGCCAGCCTGCTCGTGCTGACATCGTGGTGCCGCCCCTGGCGACGGTGTGGTTCCGCAAGGAGGACTGAGCCTCCCCGATCAGGAGAAGTGGATCATCCGCAGCATCCCCATGAGGGCGTGCGGCGTGCCGCCCTCGTCCGGGTCGGGGAAGAAGCA
>DASTPB010000053.1:0-4129 GCA_035762385.1 Nocardioides sp.
CCCATGCGCGTACACCTGGGCTCCGACCACGCCGGCCTCGAGCTGAAGGACCACCTGCTGACCTGGCTGGTCGACCACGGCTACGAGGCCGTCGACCACGGGCCGTTCGTCTACGACGCGCTCGACGACTACCCGTGCTTCTGCCTCCGGGCCGCCGAGGGGGTCGCCGCCGACCGCGCCGACGGCCTCGACAGCATGGGCGTCGTGATCGGCGGCTCCGGCAACGGCGAGCAGATCGCGGCCAACAAGGTCGAGGGCATCCGCTGCGCGCTCGCCTGGTCGGACGAGACCGCGGCACTCGCCCGCGAGCACAACGACGCCAACGTCGTCTCCGTCGGCGGGCGCATGCACCCGGTCGACGACATGACGCGCTTCGTGGAGATCTTCCTCTCGACCGACTTCTCGGGCGACGAGCGCCACGTGCGCCGCATCGCCCAGCTCTCGACCTACGACGAGACGGGGGAGCTGCCGCCTCTTCCGGAGTCCGCGCTCCGTGGCCCCGACGCCGACACGTCCCGCACGGATGCCTGAGGGGCACACCCTCCGCAAGCTCGCCGACGACCTCACCTCTGCCTTCGCGGGCCGCACGGTCCGGGTGTCGTCGCCGCAGGGCCGCTTCGCCGCGGACGCCGAGCAGCTCGACGGGTCGCGCGTGGTCGGCGCCGACTCGGCGGGCAAGCACCTCTTCGTCGAGCACGAGGGTGAGCGGTTCGTGCACGTCCACCTCGGCCTGATCGGCCATCTCGACGTCCACGCGCACGTCGAGGGCACGGCCGGCGTGCCCGCGCCGGTGGGTGCGGTACGGCTGCGCCTGGTCACCGTCGACGACGACACCGACCCGCGCCCCACGGCGTACGCCGACCTGCGGGGCGCCATCGTGTGCGACCTGGTGGGTCCTGCCCGGCGCGCGGAGATCATCGAACGGCTCGGCCCCGACCCGCTGCGGCCCGACGCCGACCCCGACCGGGCCTGGCGGCGCATCTCGGCGAGCCCCCGCGCCATCGGCGACCTCCTGATGGACCAGAAGGTCCTCGCCGGTGTCGGCAACGTCTACCGCGCCGAGGTGCTCTTCCGGCACCGCATCCACCCGCTGCGCCCCGGCAACACGCTGCGCAGCGGCCAGTGGCGGGCGATGTGGGCCGATCTCGTCGAGCTGATGGCCGACGGCGTGCGCACCGGGCGGATCGACACCGTGCGTCCCGAGCACACGCCGGAGGCGATGGGGCGGCCGCCGCGCAAGGACGACCACGGCGGCGAGGTCTACGTCTACCGACGTACGTCGCAGCCGTGCCTGGTGTGCGGCACGACCGTCCGCGCGGGTGAGCTCGTGGGGCGCAACATCTTCTGGTGCCCCAAATGTCAGCCGAAGTTCAGGTCGCGGGCCCTACGATCTCCCACCAAGGGGACTGGGAGGGCAGGAGGGGCTCGCGCATGAGTTCTCCATCGCTCCGCGCCGCCGCGAGCCGGGTGGTTCCGCGAGGCACGCGCACCCTGGTGCTGCTGGTCGGGGCGACGCTGCTCATCGGCCTCGCGATCTGGTGGCTCAGGCCGGACATCCCCCTCGTGAGCCTCCTCGTGCCGATGGTGCTCTCGAGCCTGGTGCTCGGTCCGCGGCAGCTGCCGTGGTTCGTGCTGTTCGTCCTGCTGGTGGTGGCGGTGGTGGTGACGACGCAGGAGATCGACCTGCGCATCGCCCTCACCGTGGCCATCATCTTCGGCCTGGGCTTCGTGGTGCTGGTCTCGTCCCTGCGCCGCTCGCGCCTCGGCGTGGCCGGCATCCAGGGCGAGATGATGTTCGTCGACCTCCGCGACCGGATCCTGCGCCAGGGCGGGATCCCCGACCTGCCGCCGGAGTGGTACGCCGCGAGCGAGCTGAGGTCGGCGGGGGGCACGCCGTTCGCCGGCGACTTCGTCGTCGCCTCGCGGGTCGAGGGCCGACTCGAGGTGGCGGTCGTCGACGTCTCCGGCAAGGGCCAGGGTGCCGGCACCCGCGCCCTGCTGCTCTGCGGGGCCCTCGGTGGGCTGCTGAGCGCGCTGCCACCCAGCGAGTTCCTCGACGGCGCCAACCGGTTCCTGCTCCAGCAGGACTGGGACGAGGGGTTCGCGACCGCGATCCACCTCTCGCTCGACCTCACGACGGGCCACTACGACATCCGCAGCGCCGGCCACCCGCCCGCCGCCCTCCGCCACGCGGGCTCCGGCCGGTGGGAGGTGCTCGAGTCCGAGGGGCCCATCCTGGGTCTCGTCGACGGGGCCACGTTCCCGGCCGTCTCGGGCGAGATACGACGCGGCGACGCGCTGCTGCTCTACACCGACGGCATGGTCGAGACCCGCAACCGCGACATCGCCCTCGGCATCGACCGGATGCTCGGCCAGGCCGAACGACTGCTGCGCGGCGAGTTCGAGGGCGGTGCCACGCGGCTCGTCGAAGCGCTCGGCTCGCGCAACGACGACCGGGCCCTGCTGCTGGTGCACCGCCGCTGAGCCGGGTTGCGGCGCACGCTCACGCGTGTGGCACCATGACACCCGCACCGGCGACCGGATGTCGCCGCACGCGCGCGGATGTAGCTCAATGGTAGAGCCCCAGTCTTCCAAACTGGCTACGCGGGTTCGATTCCCGTCATCCGCTCCAAGCAGGCTGCGAAGGCCCTCCCCAGGGGCTTCGGAGCCGGTTTGGCGGGGCGTAGCGTAGTGGCTAGCGCGCCTGCTTTGGGAGCAGGAGATCGCAGGTTCGAGTCCTGTCGCCCCGACCCTGAGGTCCCACCCGTCACGCGGTCCCCAGCCGTGGCTGTGTGGCCCGGCGTGATTCGGCCTGTGCCCCTGGCCTCGATAGACTGACGAGGTTTGCGGCCGCCGGGCCCGTTCCCCGGCACGGCCGCCCTTTCCCCGGTGGGGTCCACCCACAGACCTTCAGCATCAGGAGACATTTGTGAAGAGCGCCGTCGAGACCTTGAGCCCCACCCGGGCCAAGCTGACCGTCGAGGTGCCCTTCGAGGAGCTCAAGCCGAGCCTCGACGCGGCGTACCAGAAGATCGCGAAGCAGATCAACGTCCCGGGATTCCGCCGCGGCAAGGTCCCGCCGGCGGTCATCGACCGCCAGGTCGGTCGCGGACCGGTCCTCGACGAGGCGATCAACGCCGTCGTCCCGCAGCAGTACATGGCTGCGCTGCAGGAGCACGACCTCGAGCCGCTGGCCCAGCCGGAGATCGAGGTGACGAAGTTCGAGGACAACGAGTCCCTCGAGTTCACCGCCGAGGTCGACGTCAAGCCCGACTTCGAGCTGCCCGCCTACGACGGTCTCGAGGCGAGCGTCGACGACGTCGAGATCAGCGACGCCGACGTCGACGAGCAGGTCGAGGCGCTGCGCGAGCGCTTCGGCACCCTCGTCCCGGTCGAGCGCCCCGCCGCCGATGGTGACTTCGTCACGATCGACCTGACGGCTGCCAAGGACGGCGAGACCGTCGAGGGCGGCGAGGTCACCGGCATGTCCTACAAGGTCGGCCGTGGCGGCATGATCGACGGCCTCGACGAGGCCCTCGTCGGCCTCTCCGCCGGCGACGACACGACGTTCGACTCCGAGCTCGTCGGTGGCGACCTGGTGGGCGAGCCCGTCCAGGTGACCGTCAAGGTCACGGCCGTGCAGGAGCAGCAGCTGCCCGAGTACGACGACGAGTTCGCCCAGCTCGCCTCCGAGTTCGACACCGTCGAGGAGCTCACCGCCGACGTGCGCGAGCGCCTCGGTCGCGGCAAGCGCCTCGAGCAGGCCGCTGCCGCCCGCGACGCGGTCCTCGAGGCCCTGCTGGAGAAGGTCTCGATCCCGCTCCCCGAGGTGATGGTCACCGATGAGCTCAACGCCCGCCGCCAGAGCGTCGAGCAGCAGCTCGGTTTCGCCGGCATCACCATGGAGAAGTACCTCGAGGACGAGGGTCAGACCCAGGAGGAGTTCGAGGCCGACCTCGAGCGCCGTGTCCGCGACGCCGTCGCCGCGCAGTTCATCCTCGACAAGATCGCCAAGAAGGAGGAGTTCGGCATCGACCAGGCCGAGCTCTCCGAGCACCTCGTGCGGCGCGCCCAGCAGTCCGGCCAGGACCCGCAGGAGTTCGCCAACCACATGTTCGAGCACAACCAC
>DASTPB010000054.1:0-7624 GCA_035762385.1 Nocardioides sp.
GCGTCGGCCTTCTTCTTGTGCGGGCCGATGACCATGGTCATGTTGCGGCCGTCCTGCTTGGGCGAGGACTCGACGAAGCCGAGCTCCTGGACGTCCTCGGCCAGCTTCTGCAGCAGGCGGAAGCCCAGCTCGGGGCGGTGCTGCTCACGACCGCGGAACATGATCGTGATCTTGACCTTGTCGCCGGCACCCAGGAACCGCACGACGTGACCCTTCTTGGTCTCGTAGTCGTGCTTGTCGATCTTGGGACGAAGCTTCATCTCCTTGATGATCACGTTCGTCTGGTTGCGGCGGGACTCGCGGGCCTTCTGGGCGTTCTCGTACTTGAACTTGCCGTAGTCCATGAGCTTGCAGACCGGGGGGCGTCCCTGGGGCGCGATCTCGACGAGGTCGAGGTCGGCCTCGACGGCAAGCTTGAGTGCCTGGTCGGTCGGCACGATGCCAACGGTCTCGCCGTTGGGTCCTACGAGCCGGACCTCGGGTACGCGGATCCGGTCGTTGATGCGCAGCTCGGTGCTGATGGGTCCTCCAGTGGTTCGGGTGGGTGGGAGTCCCCCGCCCGGCCCGACTGGTGTGCCGGAAATGGACGATGGCTCCCGCTGTTGCCAAGCGGGAGCCAGTCACGACACGCCTCCCCTCTCGGGGAAACTGAGGTGTCCACCTCCGTCTCGCGACGGCTGTGGCTCTGGACCGGGACCCGACGATCTGTGGTGCTGGGCGATCGGTGCGGGTGGGAGACGATGGTGCGTGCCTCCGCTTGGCGGGATCGGTGGCACCGTGAAGCGTGGTGTCACTGATCGGTCAACACAGAAGGTTAGCGGATCATTCCGCCGACGGGCCAATCCAGCCGTGACCACCGGAGCCGTCGCCGAGCGCGACCAGCCGCCACCCCGCAGCGAGCCGGGTCAGGTCGTCGCCGTCGACGACGTACGACGCCGGGCCGGCGAGGTCGACGAGGAGGGCCTCGGCGCCGTCCTGGATCGCCGCCGTGGCCGCGGTCGCGGCCGGGACCGGGACCGGGCGAGCCCCAGGGTCCCACCGGGCCATCGAGTCGGTCGAGGTGAAGGCCAGCAGTCCCGTGCTGCCGTCGGCGGCCTGCACCAGGACGGCGGCCATGTCGGAGGACTTGTCATGGGCGAGGCCCTGCTCGTCGACCTCCACCTCCCCCAGCACGGCGACCACGGGCACGAGGAGGCGTGCGTCCTGCAGGAGCGAGAGGACGGCACCGGAGCTGGCCGCACCTGCCGCCCGGTCGGCCAGGACCCGGGCGAGTCGCGGGTCGGCGTCGCCGGCGTCGTCGGCGAAGCCCGGGTCGGGGATGGTGCGCTCGAGCGGCTCGGCGGCGTCGGCCGGCGGATGGTGGAGGGAGGCGTCGTCGTGGGCCACGGGGACATCCTCCCGCAGCCGTCGTCGCGGCCGACGAGGGCGTGGTGCGCTGTGGGAGTCTGGGACCGTGGAAGGGACTACCTGGGCTGCACTGACCGCCGCGCTCACCGTCGCGGGTGCCATCTGGACGTGGATCGCGTTCCGCCGGCGAGGAGCGGCCAACGGCCTGCGCGCCCTCGGCTTCACCCTGCTCCCCGCGGCCGCCTGGCTGACGGGGACGCTCGAGATGGTCGTCGACATCGCCGGCTCGGTCACCGACTGGGCGACCAGCCTCGTCTTCGACATCCGCACGTGGTTCGGCGTCGGCCTCGCCGGCCTGGCGGTCGTGCTGTGGGTCGTGAGCGGCATCATCCGGGACCGGCAGCTGGCGCGCGGGCAGGCCGCGAAGACGGGTGGGACGAGCGGTCGCTCCGCGCGCGGACGTGACGAGCTGCCCGAGGCCACCTCCACCCGCGGCGGCCCGACCTCGCGCCCGGCCGTGGACGACGAGATGGCCGACATCGAGGCGCTGCTGCGCAAGCGGGGTATCGAGTGATCGACCGCCTCGTCGACCGCAACCGCCTGTGGTCGCGGCTCGACGCCGCCGTCGCCGCCCTGCCCGAGCCGCCGTCGACGCCGATCGCCGTGGTGGACCTCGACGCGTTCGACGCCAACGCGGACGACCTCGTGCGCAGGGCGGGCGGCAAGCCCATCAGGGTGGCGTCGAAGTCCCTGCGCGTGCCGGCGCTCCTCGAGCGGGCGCTGGCGCACGACGGCTTCTCGGGCGTGCTCGCCTACACGCTCGCCGAGGCGCTGTGGCTCCACGAGAGCGGCGTCAGCGACGACATCGTGGTGGCCTATCCCACCGTCGACGTGGCGGGGCTGCGCCGGCTGACCTCGTCGCCGTCGGCGGCGGCCGCGATCACCCTGATGGTGGACGACGCGGCCCACCTCGACGTCGTGGACTCGACCCGCTCGTCGCGGGCCGTGCCCGTGCGCGTCGCCCTCGACGTCGACGCCGGGCTCCGCTTCGGCGGGCAGCACGTCGGGCCCAAGCGGTCGCCGCTCTTCGACACCGCGGACGTCGTCACGCTGGCCCGCCACGTCGTCGGGCGCGACGGCTTCCGGCTCGTGGGCGTGATGACCTACGAGGGCCAGGTCGCCGGCGTGCAGGACGCGGTCCCGGACCAGCGGGCCCGCTCGCGCGTCGTACGACGGCTCAAGCAGGCGTCGATGGCCCAGCTCCTGGTGCGCCGGCGCGAGATCGCCGAGGCGCTCGCCGACGTGGTCGCCCTGGAGTTCTGGAACGGCGGCGGATCGGGGTCGGTCGAGGCCACGGCCGCCGATCCCGCGGTCACCGAGGTCGCGGCCGGCTCGGGGCTCCTGGTGCCGGGGATCTTCGACCACTACGCGTCCTTCGAGCCGCGCCCCGCGGCGTTCTTCGGGCTGCGGGTCACCCGCAAGCCCACCCCGGACATGGCCACGGTGCACGGCGGCGGGCTGATCGCGAGCGGCGCCACCGGCGCCGACCGCTCACCCCTGCCGTGGGCCCCGCCGGGGCTGCACCTGACGGGGCTCGAGGGTGCCGGCGAGGTCCAGACCCCGCTGACCGGCCACCCGGCCGCGCAGCTGCGGATCGGCGACCTCGTGTGGTTCCGCCACGCGAAGTCCGGCGAGCTCTTCGAGCACGTCCGCGACGTCCACCTCGTGCGCGGCGACGCCGTCGTCGAGGTGGTCCCGTCCTACCGCGGTCGTGACCGTGTCTTCTGAGGCTGCCCCCGACCGCGCCACTCCCCCCGCCGACCCGGTCGCGATCGCGCGGGAGGTCGCCGGGCAGGTCCTGGCCGCTCCCCCCACGCTCGGTCCCGGACGCCTGGTCTGCGTCGACGGTCCCGCGGGGTCCGGCAAGACCACCCTCGCCGCCGCGCTGGCGGACGTCGTACCCCACGCCCACGTCGTGCACTGCGACGAGCTGCTGCAGGGGTGGCGCGGGCTTCCCGGGCTCGCCGGCACCGTCGAGAAGCTGCTCGAGCCGCTGTCGCGGGGCGAGCAGGGCCGGTGGACACGGTGGGACTGGGCCGCCGACGACTGGGCCGAGAGCCATCCGGTGGAGCCTGGAGGACTGCTCGTGCTCGAGGGTGTCGGCTGCTGGTCGCCCGCCATCGCGTCCTCTGTCGGCGTCCTGGTGTGGGTCGAGGCGGAGTCGGCGCTGCGCCTGGGACGCGGGATCGCGCGCGACGGCGAGCACATGCGGCCGCAGTGGGAGCAGTGGCGACTCGACGAGGACGCCCTGTTCGCGCGGCTCGGCACCCGTCAGAGCGCCGACCTGGTGGTCGTCACCGGCTGAGGCCTGCTCGCCGTGAGGGAGCGCTCGGTGACACCTCGAGGACGTAGGAGTCCTGCCGGTAGTGGTGCTGGAAGCCGGCCCGCTCGTAGATGCGGAACGCACCAAAGGGGTTGGCCCCGTCGACGTGGAGGCTGGCGGTCAGGTAGCCGGCCGCGCCCGCGCAGCGCATCACCTCGGCGAGCAGGCCCGACGCCAACCCGCGGCCGCGGTGCGCTGGGAGGGTGCCGACGTAGGGCACGTGGACCTCGGGGCCGGGGCCACCCGACGGCGTCACGGCGTACTCGTGGGCGAGGACGTACGCCGCGACCGAGCCCCGCCCGTCGCGGGCGACGGCAGAGAGCGCGTGCCGGGCGTGGGCGGCGCTGACCACGAACATCGTCCAGAAGTCGGCGCTCGCGTCCGGACGGTCGGGGTACCCCGCGAAGGCGGCGTTGTGCGCCTGCCGGAGCTCCTCGGCAGCCTCCGGGTCGAAGGCGGCGACGGAGTAGCCGGGCGGAAGCCCGACCGGGGGGCGTCGTCCCAGGTGGGCGACCATGAGGAAGCTGTGCCGCCAGGGCCGCATCCCGGCTCGCACCACCAGGTCGGTCTGGTCGTCGCGGCCCGCGAGCGTGGTGGCCGCCACCGTGGCCGTGGCCGCCGGGGCGACGTCCGACCGGATGGTTCGGGCGCGGTCGAGCGAGCGGCCCAGCATGAGCGTCCCGATGCCCTCCCCGAGACGCGCCGGGTCGACGTCGCCGAACAGGGTGATCCGCAGTCCGGTGTCGTCGGGAACGCCGGGGAACACGCTCGTGAAGGCGACCAGCTCGTCGCCGTCGAAGGCCCCTTCGAAGACGTTGTCGACCTTGCCCATGAGCTCACGGATCTCGACGGCGCCCAGGCAGAACCCGGTCGGGTGGTCGTCCTCGATGCGTCGCATCAGGGCTGACAGCGCGTCGGCGTCTGCTCCCACGAGGTCGCGCGTGGTGATGCCCATGATGGCACCGTAGTGATGTCTAGGGTGGGCGCCATGGTGTTTCCCAGCGGTGACCAGTACGAGATCTCGGCGGCGGGCTACACCGCCGTCGTCACCGAGGGCGGGGCGGCGCTGCGGGTCCTGCGGCACCACGGTCGCGACCTGGTCCACGGTTTCGACGAGACGGCGATGTCCACCGGCTGTCGTGGCCAGCTGCTGATGCCCTGGCCCAACCGGATCCGCGACGGCCGCTACTCCTTCGGCGGCCAGGACCTCCAGCTCGGTCTCACCGACCCCGGCACCGGCAACGCCTCGCACGGGCTCGTCCGCTGGGCACCGTGGACGCTGGAGGAGCACACGGCGACGTCGGTGTCCCTCGTCCACCGCCTGATGGCGCAGACGGGCTACCCGTGGGCGCTCGACCTGCACGTGCTGTACGACCTCTCCGCCGACGGGCTCGTCGTCACCCAGACGGCCACCAACCTGGCCACCGAGCCCGCGCCGTACGCCAGCGGGGCACACCCCTACTTCTGCGTCGGCGACGCGATCGAGGACCTCGAGCTGACCGTGCCGGCCCGGAGCCGGCTGGTGCTCGACGACCGCCAGCTGCCGACCGGGATCGAACCCGTCAGTGGCGACGTCGACTTCACGGGCGGACGACGGATCGGCGACCTGGTGCTCGACGACGCCTTCGGCGACCTCGAGCACGTCGACGGGCGTGCCCGGGTCGCGCTCGTGGAGCCGTCGAGCGGTCGGGGTGTCGCCCTGTGGGTGGACGAGCACCACCGGTGGCTCCAGCTCTTCACGCCTCCTGCGGACGGACCGCGCCCGGGGGTCGCGGTCGAGCCGATGACCGCACCGCCCGACGCCTTCAACTCCGGGACCGACCTCGTGACGCTCGCCCCGGCCGGGACGCCGGGTGACGAGCTGTCGGTGCAGTGGGGCATCCACGCCGTGTGACGCGGCCGGGCATGGCCACGGGCCCGGTCGCTAGGTGCGGTCCGTGCCGGTGCGGTCGATCAGCGCCCGCAGCTGTCGTACGCCGTCGCGCGCCACCTTGCCGTCGGAGCCCTGGAAGGCCATCGCGGAGATCGTCGTGCCGTCAGCCAGGTCGAGGGTGGCCCACGGCGCGCCCGCTGCGAGGTGCACGCCCAGGACCTGCTCCCACTCCAGCCGCCGGGTCCGGAACCCGTTGACCACCACGAGCGAGGCCTGCTCGGCGGTGACGCGCGCACGGCCGAGGGCCCAGCCGATCACAGCGAACCCGGCGCCCATCACCAGCAGCGTGAGTCGCTGCAGGAGGTTGAACTTGGCCCGCGTCTCGTCGTCGAACCCGAACCACGCCGCTGCGCACACGACGAGCAGCATCAGGCCGAAGCCGATCACGGCGACGCGCACGCCCATCGGCCGCCAGGTGTGCGGCAGGACGGGCGCGGCGGGGCCGCCGGACGGGCCGGCCGGGTTCTCAGAGGCGGCAGGCATGGATGTCGGTCAGCAGGATGGCGCGCGCGCCGATCGAGTAGAGGTCGTCCATCAGGCGCTGCGAGCCGGCCCGCGGCACCATGACCCGCACGGCCACCCAGCCGGGCTTCCCGATCGGGGAGATCGTCGGACCCTCCCGACCCGGGGCGAGCTCGCTCGCGCGCGCGAGGTGCCGCTCCTCGATGTCGTAGTCCATCATCACGAAGCTCCGGGCGACCAGCACGCCCTCGATCCGCCGGCGGAAGATCTCGAAGTCGTCCGGGACCTCGCCGCCACGCGTGATCAGCACCGCCTGCGAGTCGAGGATGACCTCGCCGAAGGTCTCCAGCCCGGCCGCCCGCAGCGTGGACCCGGTCTCGACGACGTCGGCGATCACGTCGGCGACGCCCAGCTGGATGCTGGTCTCCACCGCCCCGTCGAGGCGCGTGACGGTCGCGTCGATCCCGTGGCGGAACAGGTAGTCCTCGACCACGCCGACGTACGACGTCGCGATGCGCAGGCCGTTGAGGTCCTGCAGCGACGAGTAGCGACCGGCAGGGCCGGCGAAGTGGAAGCGCGAGCGGCCGAACCCGAGGTTCATGACCTCCTCGGCCTTCGCGCCCGAGTCGAGCAGCAGGTCGCGGCCCGTGATGCCGACGTCGAGGGTGCCCTCACCGACGTAGAGCGCGATGTCGCGGGGGCGGAGGTAGAAGAACTCGACGTCGTTCTCGCGGTCGACCAGCGCGAGCTCCTTGGAGTCGCTGCGCTGCCGGTAGCCCGACTCGCGGAGGATGTCGGTGGCGGCCTGGGACAGCGATCCCTTGTTCGGGACGGCGATGCGGAGGGTCATGGTCGGCTCACTGGGGTCACAGGTGGGCGTAGACGTCGTCGAGGGTGAGGCCGGAGGCGAGCATGAGGACCTGCGCGTGGTAGAGCAGCTGGCTGATCTCCAGCGCCGTCGCGTCCTTGCCCTCGTGCTCGGCGGCCATCCAGGACTCGGCGGCCTCCTCGAGCAGCTTCTTGCCGATCGCATGGATGCCGGCGTCGAGCTGCTGCACGGTGCCGGACCCCTCGGGCCGCTCCTCAGCCTTGGCGGACAGCTCCGCCCACAGGTCCTCGAACGTCTTCACGAGGGGCAAGCCTAGGCGCTGGTGCACCCGCTGCCGCCCACCGGCCCCGGGCGCGGACGACCCCAGCACGGACCGGTCTCAGCCCGCCCGCACCGCTCGCACCACACGGGCGGTGTCGAGCGCGGCGGCGGTCGCCTCCCAACCCTTGTCCTCCGCCGATCCCTCCAGGCCGGCCCGGTCGAGCGCCTGCTCCTCGGTGTCGCAGGTGAGGACGCCGAAGCCCACCGGGATCGCGTGCTCGACGCTGACCCGGGTGAGGCCGTCGGTGGCGGCCGAGCAGACGTAGTCGAAGTGCGGGGTGCCGCCGCGGATCACCACGCCGAGGGCCACCACGGCGTCGTACCCCGCCCGCGCGAGCGCGGCCGCGAC
>DASTPB010000055.1:0-24664 GCA_035762385.1 Nocardioides sp.
GCGGCGAGCAGCAGTCCGACGGTCACCCGGGCAGCATCCCCGAGCGGTCCGGCGTTCTCAACCCGCAGACGCCGCCTTCGTCCGGGACCTTGGGCCCGCGATGTCGGGCCGTTGGGCCGCGGCGCCCACCCCGCCGGGGCCTGCAGGCTGGTCGTACGCCGTCGCCATCCCGCACGCGAGGACTCGCATGAGCACACGCACGCAACCGCCGAACTCCGACGCCCGGCCCACTGGACGCACCGCCTCGGGGAGCGTTCCCGCCCGCTTCCGCGTGGCCCAGTGGGCCGGCATCGGCGCCCTCGTCACCCTGCTGGTCGCGACCGTGCTGGTCGCCCTCCGAGAGTCCTCCACGACGGAGCCCGCCCCGCGGGCAGCCGCCGGCGTCACCGCCCCCGCCGGGCTGACCGACGACGGCTCGATCACGATCGGGGACGGCCCGGTGACCGTCAGCATCTACTTCGACTACCTGTGCCCGGCCTGCGGCGCGTTCGAGGCGGCGAACGGCGACACCCTCGACCGGCTGCTCCGCTCCGACGACGTCACCGTGGAGCTCCTGCCCATCTCCTTCCTCGACCGCCTGTCGGCCGGCACCGAGTACTCCACCCGCGCCGCCAACGCCCTGGCGACGGTGGTGGACGCCGACCCGGGCCACGCATGGGACTTCCACCGGGCGCTGTACGCCCACCAGCCGCAGGAGGGCGACGAGGGGCTGACGGACCAGCAGCTCGGCGACATCGCCCGCGACGTCGGCGTTGCGGACCGGGTCGCGGCCACGTTCGCGGACGCCCGCTTCGAGGCCTGGGTCGCCCAGCGCACGGAACAGGCGTTCGCCGATGGCGTCGAGGGGACGCCGACGATCCTCGTCGACGGCAAGCCGTTCGACGGTGATCCGTACCGAACCGGCTCCCTGGCGCCCGCGGTCGAGGAGGCGGCTCCATGACCGTCCGCGCGGCACGGCCGAAGGAGCTGTCGGGGGATGCCGACCAGCTCGACCGGCGGCGGCTCCGGGGCTCCTGGGCGGCCATGCTCCTGTGGTCCGTGGCCAGCCTGGTCGCCTCGTTCGTGCTGGCGACCGAGGCCGTCACCCTGGCCGGGGAGCAGACCGCGGTCTTCACCTGCGACATCAACGCCGTCGTCAGCTGCGGCACGGTGGGCAGCTCGTGGCAGGCAGCGGTCTTCGGCTTCCCCAACGCGTTCCTCGGCCTGGTCAGCGAGCCCGTGGTCATCACGCTCGCCGTGGCGGGGCTCGCCGGCGTGCGCTTCCCCCGCTGGCTGCTGCTCGCCGCGCAGGTGGGCTACACGCTGGGGCTCGTCCTGGCCTACTGGCTGCTGCACCAGGCGGTGTTCCACATCGGCGCGGTGTGCCCGTGGTGCCTGCTGGTCACCGTCGCCACCACGTTCGTCTTCGTCGAGATGACCCGCATCAACGTGCTCCAGGGGAACCTCCCCCTGCCGCCGGGCCCGCGCCGGTTCCTCGAGGAGGCCGTGCGGCAGCGGCTCGACCTGCTGGCGGCAGCGGTGTGGCTCTGCGGGATCTTCCTGCTCCTCGTGGTGCGCTACGGCGACGCGCTGTTCAGGTGACCGACCGGTCACCGCGGGACCCGGTCCCAGCCGCGGCCGCGACTGCCACCTCCGGCTGGGCCCCCGTCCGAACGCCTCCGCTCAGCCGGCGAACGCCTCGGCGTAGAGCGCCTCGAGCTCGGGGGTGGTCTCGGCGGTGAAGCCGCACAGGGTGACGCGGTCGCCGTCGGCGCTGACGAGGTAGGTCTCGCCCTCCTGGAAGTCGACCGCCAGGAGGAGGTCCTCGAGGGACTTGCTGGGCGCCTCGACTGTCACGGTCGGCGCGTCGCCGCCGGCGTACCACTGGTCCACCTCGAGCGTGGCGGCGCCGCCCTCGACGGAGGTGACCGTGCCCTCGAAGGCGGTGTCGAACGTCGACAGGACCTCGGCGGACGGCATCGCGCACTTGCCCGGGGCCGAGGCGTCGGCTGTCAACGCGACAGTGTCGGCGCTCGACGCGTCGCTCGTGGACTCCGAGGCGGAGCCGGACGTGGAGCCGGACGTGGAGCCAGACCCGGAGTCGGTGCCCTGCCCGGCCCCGCACCCGGCGAGACCCGCCAGCACGGCGAGGGCGACGGGAACGACGAGCAGGGTGCGGGCGGGGGTCGGGCTGCGGGTCAGGTCGGTGTTCACCATTCCTCCTCGTGGGACCGGGCAGGTGTCGTCACCGTGCCACACCCGTTGGACGCGACGGAACGCGACGGGGTTCCGGGTCAGCGCGTCGACGCGTCGGTGCGGTCCTCGCCCTCCTCCTCGTCGATCCGGCGCTTGATGCGCCCCATGCCGGGGATCTTGGCCAGCATGTCGTTGAGCTCGCGTGCCACGGTCAGCAGGTCGTGCACGTCGGGGGCGACCGAGCCGAGGGTGGCGAGCACCGGCAGCACGTCGCCCTCCACCCGCTCGGTCAGCTCGGGGAGGTGGTCGACGAGCTGGACGAGCGCCCTCACCTCGTCGGGGTGGGTGGTGTCGGCCAGTGTCTGGAGCGTCGGCTGGAGCGTGGTCAGCGACGGCTCGAGGGCGTCGAGCAGCGCTCCCACCCGGCCGGCCTGGACGGCGACGCCGCCCACGACGGTGTCCACGCGCTCGATCTCGGTCGCTGCGGCGTCCACCACGGCACCCACCCTGTCGATCTGCGTCGTCGCGGCGTCCACGACCGCCCCGACACGGGCGACCTCGGCGGTCGCCGCGTCGACGACCGCGTCGACCCGGTCCACCGCAGCCGACGCCCGCTCGAGCAGCACCTCGGCCCGGTCGAGCAGCGCCAGCGCCCGCGGCACGGCGCCGAGCAGCGCCTCGACCTGCTCGCTCCCCCGCTCGAGGGCCGACATCACGTCACGGGGTCCGGGCACGGGCAGGCGCATGCGCCATTCCTACCAGCGACGCCCCCGTCCGATCAGTGGCGCTAACGGGCGGCGGCGACCGACTCGTCGGTCCCGGCGAGCTTCTGCGACAGCCAGATCGGGATGATCGACAGCACGATCAGCGCCGCCGCCACGACGTTGACGACCGGCGCCTGGTTGGGGCGGAAGAGGTTCTGGTAGATCCAGATCGGCAGGGTCTGGATGCCCTGCCCGGCGGTGAAGGTCGTCACGATGATCTCGTCGAAGGACAGCGCGAAGGACAGCAGCGCGCCCGCCAGGAGGGCGGAGCGCATCATCGGCAGCGTGACCGACCAGAAGGTCCGGAACGTGCCGGCCCCGAGGTCCATCGACGCCTCCTCGAGGTTGCCGCCCAGCCGGCGGAGGCGGGCGATGGCGTTGTTGAAGACCGTGACGATGCAGAACGTCGCGTGCGAGACCACCAGGGTCAGCATGCCCAGCTCGATGCCGAACCACGTCAGGAACGCGTTGGCCAGGGCGATGCCCGTCACCACGCCCGGCAAGGCGATCGGGAGGATGATCAGCAGCGACACGGTGTCGCGGCCGAAGAAGCGGAACCTCTGCAGGGCGAGTGACGCCATGGTGCCCAGCACGAGCGCGACCGCGGTGGCCACGAGCGCCACCTCGACCGAGACCACGATGGCGTTCCGCGCGCCGTCGTTCCCGAGGGCCGACTCCCACCACTGCGTGGTGTAGCCCGGGGGCGGCCACTCGAAGGTCCTCGAGACGTTGAACGAGTTCAGCACCACGAGCGCCAGCGGCGCGTGGATGAAGAGCAGCACCAGCGCGGTGAAGGCCAGCAGCACGCCGCGCGTGGTCCTCGAGAAGCTCATCGTCCCTCCCCCGCGCTCACAGCGAGTCCAACGCCCCGGTACGGCGTACGGCTGCCAGGTAGCCCAGCATCACCACCACCGGGATGGTGGCGACGGCCGCCGCGAAGGGCAGGTTGTTGCCGGTCAGGAACGAGTCGTAGACGACGTTGCCGAGCATCTGGTTGGCCCCGCCGACGATCTTGACCGCGATGTAGTCGCCGAGGGTCAGCGAGAACGTGAAGATCGAGCCGGCGACCGCTGCCGGGAAGAGCACCGGCAGCACGACGCGGCGCATGGTGGTGCGGGTGCTGGCGCCGAGGTCGGCCGACGCCTCCAGGAGCGAGCCCGGCAGCCGCTCGAGACCGGCGTACATCGGCAGGATCATGTAGGGGAGCCACAGGTAGGACAGCGTCACCACGGTGGCGGCCAGGCCGTAGCCGGGCGAGATGCCCAGGTCGTCGAGCGGTCCGCCGCTGGCGAACATGCCCCGCCAGGCATAGGCCTTGACGAGGTACGACGCCCACAGCGGGGTCAGCACGGCGATGACGAGGGCGCGCTGGAGCCGGGGCGAGGCCACCTTGGCCATGTAGAGCGCGATCGGGAAGGCCAGCAGCGCGTCGATCGCCGTCACCGCCACCGCGATGAGGACCGTGCGGACGGTGATCGTCCGGTAGACGTCGATGGTGAACAGGTCGCGGTAGTTGTCGAGGGTCCAGACCCGCTGGATGTTGCCCCCGAACGGGTCGACGCTCCACAGCGAGGTGATGAAAAGCGCCGCCAGCGAGCCGAGGTAGAGCACGCCGAGCCACAGCATCGGCGGGCCCAGCAGCAGCCCCAGCCGCACCCGGGGGTGGCGGTGCAGCAGTCCCGACCGGGACGCTGCACCACCCTCCGGTGGCGGCTGGGACGTCACGCGTCAGCCCTTGATCTCGGTCCAGGCCTGGGTCCAGTCCTGGTACGTCGAGCACGTCACGTCGGTGCGTCCGTCCAGGCACTGCTCGATCGGCGTCGTCCAGTAGTGGATCTTCTCGGCGTAGGCCTCGTCGCCGGCGTGGTAGGTCTCGCAGAACCCCTTGCTGGTGAGGTCGCACGCCTTCGAGTTGGCCGGCGCCTCGCCGAACCACTCGGCGACGGCGGCGTTCGCCTCCGGGCTGATGATGTGGTTGAGCCACGCGTAGGCGCAGTTGGGGCTCTCGGTCTTCGACGACACCATCCACGTGTCCGACCAGCCGGTGGAGCCCTCGTCGGGCAGGAACGCCTCCACGCTCGCGCCCTCCGACTGGGCGAGGTTCGCGATCACCTGCCACGTCGTGCCGACGACGGAGTCGCCGGTCTTGAAGGCCTGCGTCTCCTTCAGGTAGTCCGACCAGTACTCCCCGACGTGCTCGCGCTGCTTCTTCAGCAGGTCGACCGCCGCGGCGAGCTGGTCCTCGTCGAGGGCGTACGGGTCCTCGATGCCGAGGTCGGGCTGGGTGTTCATCAGGTAGAGCGCCGCGTCGGCGATGTAGATCGGGGAGTCGTAGGAGGTCACCTTGCCGGTGTACGACGCTGCGTCGTCGAAGACCGCGCTCCAGCTGGTGGGGGCCGGGGTGACGACCTCGGTGTTGTACATCAGCAGGTTGGCGCCGTAGCCGTGGGGGACGCCGTACATCTGTCCGTCGACGGAGTTCCAGGGTCGGTCCTTGAGGAAGGGCCAGACGTCGGCGTAGTTGTCGACCAGGTCGGTGTTGACCGGGGCCACGTCGCCGCCCGCGACGAGTCGCAGGGACGCGTCGCCCGAGGCGGACACCACGTCGTACTGGCCGGACTTCATCAGGTTCACCGCCTCGTCGGAGGTGCCGAAGTACTTCACGTCGACCTGGCAGCCCGTCTCCTCCTCGAAGGGCGTCACCCAGTCCACCGACTTGTCCGTGGAGCCGTCCTCGGCGTAGCCGGGCCATGCCAGCACGCTGAGGCTGCCCTCGGTGTCGCCGAGCTCCTCGGCCATCGGGATGTCGGGGGCGGTGAACCCGCCCTGCTCCTCCGACCCGGTGCTGCCCCCGTCGCCGCTGTCGTCGCCCGAGGACGTGCCACAGCCGGTGAGCGCGAGCGCGAACGCCGCGACGACCCCGGCGAGCCTGGTGGTCTGCTTCATGACTTCTCCTTCTGCCGAGGCGCCTGCGCCTGTTCTGTGTGGCCCGAGAGGTCGATGACGTGCTCCGCGGCCCATCCGACCGTGACCGCCTGGCCCCGACGGCCCATCGCCTGGTCGGTGCTGTCCTGGAGGTTCTGCCGCAGCACGGTGAGGGTCGGGCCGGCGTCGAGCCGGACGAGGTAGTGGTTGACGGAGCCGAGGTAGACGACGTCGGTCACCGTCCCGCTCGCGGTCGTGTTGCCGGACTCGACGTCGGAGTCGAGGTGGATCTTCTCCGGTCGGATGCTGAAGGTGCCCTCGCGTCCCAGCACCGCGGAGGCCGCCTCGCCGGTGAGCAGGTTGGAGGTGCCCACGAAGCCGGCGACGAAGGCGGTCCCGGGGTTCTCGTAGAGCTCGGCGGGGCTCGCGACCTGCTCGATGCGCCCCTCGCTGAAGACGGCGATCCGATCGCTCATCGTCAGCGCCTCCTCCTGGTCGTGGGTCACGAACACGAAGGTGATGCCGACCTCGCGCTGCAGCTGTTTGAGCTCGAGCTGCATCGCACGCCGGAGCTTGAGGTCCAGCGCGCCGAGCGGCTCGTCGAGGAGGAGCACCTTGGGCCGGTTGACGAGCGCCCGCGCGAGGGCCACGCGCTGCCGCTGGCCTCCGGAGAGCTGGTTCGGCCGCCGGCCGGCGAGCTGCCCCAGCTGGACCGACTCGAGCGCCGCCATGGCGCGCTCGCGGCGCTGCGCGGCAGGCACCTTCTTCACCCGCAGTCCGTACTCGACGTTGGACAGGACGTCCATGTGCGGGAACAGGGCGTAGTCCTGGAACACCGTGTTGACGTCCCTGGCGAACGGTGCGCGCCCGGTCACGTCCACGCCGTCGAGCATCACGGTCCCCGAGGTCGGCAGCTCGAAGCCGGCGATCATCCGCAGCACCGTGGTCTTGCCCGAGCCGCTCGGCCCCAGCATGGAGAAGAACTCCCCGTCCTCGATGCGCAGGTCCAGGTCGTCCACGGCGGTGACGCTGCCGAAGGACTTGGTGAGACCGACCAGCTCGACGGCCGGAGTGCCCATGCAGTTCCTTGTCCACGCTCACAAACGACGGAATACGTTGCGGGGATCAGAGTAGGCCTCAGATCCCGCACTGCACAGGATCTTCAGATCACGTTTCGGCACAAATTGGGGTGCGGTGGTCCATACCAGGGACGACTACCGGCACCCGGCATGCAGCAGGGCCCCCGCCTGAGGCGGGGGCCCTGCTGGTGGTGCTGGTGGGTCAGACGTGGATCAGAAGTCCATGCCGCCCATGCCGCCCATATCGCCGCCGGGCATGGCCGGCGCCTTCTCGGGCTTGTCGGCCACGACGGCCTCGGTGGTGAGGAACAGCGCGGCGATCGACGCGGCGTTCTGCAGGGCCGAGCGGGTGACCTTGGCCGGGTCGATGATGCCCTCGGCGATCATGTCGACGTAGTCACCGGTCGCGGCGTTGAGGCCGTGACCCGGCTCGAGGTTGCGCACCTTCTCCGCGATGACGCCACCCTCGAGACCGGCGTTGATCGCGATCTGCTTGAGCGGGGCCTCGGTGGCCTTGCGGACGATCTCGGCACCGGTGGCCTCGTCGCCGGTCAGCTCGAGCTTGGCGAACGCGGCGTCGGCAGCCTGGACGAGCGCCACGCCACCGCCGGCGACGATGCCCTCCTCGACCGCAGCCTTGGCGTTGCGGACAGCGTCCTCGATGCGGTGCTTGCGCTCCTTGAGCTCGACCTCGGTGGCCGCGCCGACCTTGATGACGGCCACGCCGCCGGCCAGCTTGGCGAGGCGCTCCTGGAGCTTCTCGCGGTCGTAGTCGGAGTCCGACTTCTCGATCTCGGCGCGGATCTGGTTGACCCGGCCCTCGATCTGGCCCTGGTCGCCCGCGCCCTCGACGATGGTGGTCTCGTCCTTGGTGATGACGACCTTGCGCGCCTGGCCGAGCAGCTCGAGGCCGGCGGACTCCAGCTTGAGGCCCACCTCCTCGGAGATGACCTGGCCACCGGTCAGGATCGCGATGTCCTGCAGCATGGCCTTGCGGCGGTCACCGAAGCCGGGGGCCTTGACGGCGACGGAGCGGAAGGTGCCCTTGATCTTGTTGACGACCAGGGTCGACAGCGCCTCGCCGTCGACGTCCTCGGCGATGATCAGCAGCGGCTTGCCGGACTGCATGACCTTCTCGAGGAGGGGCAGCAGGTCCTTGACCGTCGACACCTTGGAGTTGGCGATGAGGACGTAGGGGTCCTCCAGCACGGCCTCCATGCGCTCGAGGTCGGTGGCGAAGTAGGCCGAGATGTAGCCCTTGTCGAACCGCATGCCCTCGGTCAGCTCGAGGTCCAGCCCGAAGGTGTTGGACTCCTCGACGGTGATGACGCCTTCCTTGCCGACCTTGTCCATCGCCTCGGCGATGATCTCGCCGACGGTGGTGTCGGCGGCGGAGATCGACGCGGTGGAGGCGATCTGCTCCTTGGTCTCGACGTCCTTGGCCATGCCGAGCAGCTGCTCGGACACGGCGGCGACGGCCGACTCGATGCCGCGCTTGAGGCCCATCGGGTTCGCACCGGCCGCGACGTTGCGCAGGCCCTCGCGCACCATGGCCTGGGCCAGGACGGTGGCGGTCGTGGTGCCGTCACCGGCGACGTCGTCGGTCTTCTTGGCGACCTCCTTGACCAGCTCGGCGCCGATCTTCTCGTAGGGGTCCTCCAGCTCGATCTCCTTGGCGATCGAGACACCGTCGTTGGTGATCGTGGGGGCGCCCCACTTCTTCTCCAGCACGACGTTGCGGCCCTTGGGGCCCAGGGTGACCTTGACCGCGTCGGCGAGGGTGTTCATCCCCCGCTCGAGGCCGCGGCGGGCCTCCTCGTTGAAAGCAATCAGCTTCGGCATGACTCTTCGCGATTCCTGTCGACGTGAGTTCTGTGGGTGCGACACCGGGCGGGCTGCCCGCGACGGACGGTCCCGCTCGGCCGGCGATCCATTCCCGCCGGCGTCGGGGACCTCAGCGTCACCTGGGTCGTTGTCACTCTCACGAGGAGAGTGCCAACGTCATGTTTAGCACTCGCCCCCTGAGAGTGCAAACGTCAGACCCCCGGTCTCGCAGACGCGTGACCGGGGTGGCGACAGGGCATGACGGTGATCCGGCACGTGTGGCGGATCACCGGCTCGGCCCGCACCCCCCAGCGCAGACCGAACACGCGCAAACCTAGCGTGGGGAGCCGACGTACCGGCTCCGATCTCGCGGCTGCCGGCGTCCTGTCTAGACCTCAGCGGCGGACAGCGACCCGGGCCTCGACCAGGTCGGCGAACGGCTCGGCGTTGGCCGGGGACACGTCGAGGTAGAGCCCGGGCTCGATCAGCTCGAGCTCGCTCACGACCCATCCGCCGTCCCAGCGCAGCAGGTCGACCCGGAGGTAGTCCATGCGGCGGCCGAAGCGCTCCGCCATCGCGTCGTACGCCGCCATCACCAGGTCGCCGACGTCGCCGGTCGCGACGGCCCGCACCCGGCCGCCGAACTCCTCGTTGACCCGTACGTCGCCCTGGCCGGGCAGCTTGTCGAAGCGCTGGCCGAGCCGCCCGTCGAGGACGTGGACCGATGCCTCGCCGTGGGTGCGGACTGACTCCACGAGCGGCTGGACGACCCACGGCCCGCCGACCTCGGGGTAGTCCGGGTGGCTGCGGACGGGGCGGCCGAGGCGGGGGTCGTCGGGGTCGGTGACCACCAGGAGGCCGGCCCCGCCGGCACCGACACGCGGCTTGACGACCGCGGTGCCGACGTGGCGCACCGCGTCGGCCAGGCCGGACCGGTCGTCGGCGAGCAGCGTCGGCACGGCGGGGAGGGTGCCGAGCTCGGTGAGGTAGCGCTTGTCGTGGTTCCACGCGAAGACGTCGGCACCGTTGAGGAGGCGGTCCTGGTCGAGCGACGCCGCCCAGGCGAGGAAGTCGGTGTGGCGGGTGACGTAGTCCCACGTGGACCGCACCGCGACGAGGTCGGCGGCGGCCCAGTCGACGGACGGGTCGTCCCAGCGTGCCCAGGCGGCGTCGACGCCCCGGTCGCGCAGGACCGCGTCGAGGGTGCCCGCGCCGGGCTCCCCCTGCGGCAGGTCGCCGCTCGTGGCGAGCAGGACGCTCATCCGCCGGAAGCGTCGGAGGCGTCTGGGGCGTCGGGCAGCTCGGAGGCGCCGTAGAGCTCGTGCGCGACGTCGTCGCGGTTGGTGCCCTCGCGGTTGTCGCCCTTCTCGATGATCACGAGGTTGTGGTAGCAGTGCACGGCCCGTACCCACTGGTCGGTGTAGGTGGGCTCGTAGCCCTCGACGAGGAACTCCTCGTGGTTGAGGCCGTCGACGAGGTCCTTGACCAGGTCCATCGACGTCCCGGCGGCACGCGGGTCGACCTGGCCGCCCCAGGCGGGCCAGTAGGACGTCTGGGTGTCCTCGATGCAGTAGATGGCCCCGTCGGGCAGCAGCGGGAACAGGATGCGGAAGGACTCGCGCACGTGCGCCGGGATGTGGCTCCCGTCGTCGATGACCACCAGTGGCGCGCCCTGCTCGTCGATGATGCGCTGCAGCACCTCGGGGTCGGTCTGGTCGCCGAGGTAGGTGTGGATGTGACCCCGCGTGAGCCACGTCTTGTCCTCGATGTCGAGGCCCACGATGCGCGCCTTGGGGAAGAACCAGCGCCACATCTTCATCGAGGCGCCGCTCTTGCGGCGCTTCTTGTAGCCACCGATCCCGAGCTCGAGCAGCGTGAAGGACTCGCCGCGCAGGTGCTGGAGGTGGCGCTCGTAGTGGGGGGTGTACTTGTGGACGCCCCACTTGTCGGTGCGGAACTCGATGGCCAGCTCGGTCAGGTTGCTGGCGAGCAGCCGACGCCGGCGCTCGGCCTTCGCGTCGAGCGGCACGGGCTCGGCCGGTGCGGGAGGGACCTGCATCCGGCCGGCCTTCCTGGCAGCCTTCTTGACGGCCTGGCCGGCTCGGCGAGCAGTGGTGCGCACCCGGGAACCCTAGCCTGACCCGACCACCCCGGGTGGTGGGTGCCCGAAGGCCGCGCGGCCGCACGCGTCGGATGGTCCGGACGGCACCCACAGATGGGCCGATGTACTCAGGACACCAGGGCCCTCGAGCGGGACCGTGGTGTCATGACCGACACGTCGTCCCCGGCACCCTCCGTCGCCACCCGACCGCTCGCACCGCACCGGCTGGCGTGGCTCCGGCACGAGCTCGCCGACTGGACCTCGGAGGGCCTCGTCAGCGAGGAGCAGGCCGCGCGCATCGAGCGGCGCTACCGCTCCGAGCACCATGCCCGCGTCAGCGTGGGCCGGATCCTGCTCTACCTCGGCGGCGGCTTCGTCGGCGTCGGTCTCATCTGGCTGGTCGCCGCGAACCTCGACGAGCTCTCGCCCGCGACGCGCTTCGCCGCGGTGGCGGTCCTGTGGCTGGCCTTCCTCGTGGGCGGCGAGCTGCTGGCGGCACGCCGGGCCTCGGGCCCGCTCGTGGGGGCCGTGCGCCTCCTCGCGGCGCTCGGCGCCGGAGCCGTCGTCTTCCAGGCGGCCCAGTCGTTGCAGGTTCCTGCCTACGAGCCGCGGCTCGTCGGGCTCTGGGCGGCCGGGGCGTTCGTGCACGCGTACCTGACCCGGGCCATCGCGCCGTTCGCCGTGGGCCTCGTGACCGGCGTGGTGTGGTGGCTGTGGCAACCGATGTGGGACGGACCCACCGGACTCACGGCGGTCCTGCTGCTCGGGGCGGGCTCGGTCCTCGCCGCCAGCCTGGCCGTGCTCCACGACACCCGGCTCGATGCCTTCGCCTGGGCGTGGCGCACCGTGGGCGCGGGGATGGCGCTGGTGGCCATGTTCGTGGCCGCGATCCCCGACATCGGCTCGGACGGCGTCGCGTGGTCGACCTGGCTGGTGGTCGCGCTGGGCGCCGCCGGCGTCGCGGCCCTGGCTGCGGTGCTGACCCGCCCCGGCCTGCGGGTGCTGGAGCCGCTCGGGGCGACAGCCGTCCTGGGGGTCGCCACCCTGCTGGCGCTCTGGACCACGGGCACCGACACGTCGAGCGTCGACGCCGCCGACTGGGGCCACGCGGCGGTCTCGGTCCTCGCGTACGTGCTCCTGGCCGTCGGGCTGGTCGCGCTCGGCACGGTCCGTGACCGCGCGTCCCTCATCTGGATGGCGATGGCCGGGCTGGTCGTCTTCACCACCTTCCAGAGCTTCGCCGTCTTCGCTCCGATCGTCACCGGGGCGTGGCTGTTCGTGGTGCTCGGCACGGTCTTCCTCGGCACGGGCCTCCTGTTCGACCGGGCCCGGCGCGAGCTCACCCAGGCCCTCGACAGCGGCACCCCGGCCGGCGCCGAAGGAGCAGCCCGATGAACCGCATCGTCGTCACCGGCGTCATCGCCGTCAGCCAGCTGGCCCTGGTCGGCATCGGCGTCGCGCCGCAGCTGTCCGCCCGGCTCACGGGCGAGACCTACCTCGTGCGCGTCACGCTCCTCGACCCGATCGACCCGTTCCGCGGCGCCTACGTCGCCCTCGACTACCCCGACCTCCGCCATGACGGGTCGCAGTCCTTCGTCGAGCCCGGCCTCGGCGCCCTGGACGACGGCGAGTCCGGCGACGTCTACGTCAGCCTCGTCGAGGAGGACGGGGTCTGGGTTGCTCGGGCGTGGTCCCGCACCCGGCCGGACGACGGCCCCTACCTCGCCTGCGACGACCGTTCGTGGCAGATCCGGTGCGGCATCGAGAGCTGGTTCCTCCCCCAGGATGAGGCGCGCGCGGCCGAGGACCTGCTGAGCGACGGCGCGGTCGCCGAGCTGCGCGTCGACGACCGCGGCAACGCGGCCGTCGTCGACGTACGAGCCCGGTGAGGGGTCGGTGAGGGGTCAGCGGGCTCAGCCCCCGGCGACCGCCGGGATCACGGAGATCTGCACGCCGTCCGGGGTGGCGGTCTGCAGCTCGTCGAGGAACCGGACGTCGTCGTTGCCGACGTACACGTTGACGAAGCGGCGCAGCTGGCCCGCCTCGTCGAGGATCCGCCCCTTGATGCCGGCGTAGTTGCCGTCGAGGTCGTCGAGGACGGCCGACAGCGTGTCGCCCTCGGCGCTCACCTCGGACTCACCGCCGGTGTAGGTGCGCAGGATGGTGGGGATCCGGACCTGGACGCTCATGTGCTGATCTTCCTCTCAGAGGACCTTCGACGCCACGAAGGCGTCATAGGACGGGGCGATGGTGGCGGCGGGACCGACCCGGTCGGCGACGGCGTCGAGGGTCTTGAGGCCCATCCCGGTGTTGATCACGACGGTCTCCAGGGACGGGTCGAGCTGACCGGTGTCGACGAGCTTCTTGAGCACGCCCACGGTGGTGCCGCCGGCGGTCTCGGTGAAGATGCCCTCGGTGCGGGCCAGCAGCAGGATGCCCTCGCGCACCTCGTCGTCGGTGATGTCCTCGACGGCGCCGCCGGAGCGGCGGCAGATGTCGAGGACGTAGATCCCGTCCGCCGGGTTGCCGATGGCGAGGCTCTTCGCGATGGTGTCGGGCTTGACCGGCCGGATCGCGTCGGTGCCGGCCTTGTAGGCGACCGAGACCGGCGAGCACCCGGTGGCCTGGGCACCGAAGACCTTGTAGGGCTTGTCCTCGACGAGGCCGAGCGTGATGAGCTCCTGGAATGCCTTGTCGACCTTGGTCAGCTGCGAGCCGGAGGCGACGGGGATGACGATCTGGTCGGGCAGCCGCCAGCCGAGCTGCTCGGCGATCTCGTAGCCCAGCGTCTTGGAGCCCTCGGCGTAGAAGGGGCGCACGTTGACGTTGACGAACGCCCAGCCCTCCTCCTCACCGGCGATCTCCGAGGCGAGCTTGTTGACGTCGTCGTAGTTGCCGTCCACGGCGACGAGCCGGTCGGTGTAGACGGCCGAGTTGACCTGCTTGGGCTTCTCGAGGTTGCTCGGGATGAAGACCACGGTGGTGATCCCCGCCCGGGCGCCGGCCGCGGCCACGGCGTTGGCGAGGTTGCCCGTCGAGGGGCAGGCGAAGACCTTGGCGTCGAGCTCGCGGGCGGCGCTGAGCGCGCAGGCGACCACGCGGTCCTTGAACGAGTTGGTCGGGTTGGTCGAGTCGTCCTTGACCCACAGCCTGTCGAGGCCCAGCTCGCGGGCGAGGTTCTTCGCCTCGAGGAGCCGCGTGAACCCGGGCTCGGTGTTGGGGCTCTGCTCGATGTCGGTCGGCACGGGCAGCAGCGCCTTGTAGCGCCAGATGTTGCGAGGGCCTGCGGCGATCTCCTCGCGCGTCACGGCCGGGAAGTCGTAGGCCACCTCCAGGGGGCCGAAACACTCCGGACACGCGTAGGACGGGCCGAGCTCGACCTCGTGGCCGCACTCGCGGCAGGCGAGCGAGCGGGCGTTGCCGAACGCGCCGTCGCGCAGGCCACGGCGAGGGCTCGGGGTGGTCGTGGTGCCGTCGTCCAGCAGGGTGCTCATGAAGTCCTCCTTCTCATCTGTCCCCCGCGACTCTCGCCGGGGCCGGATTTGGCACCTGCTCCCGCGACTGCCGGCTGCGCCGGACAGGAGGCTCGCGGGTGGTTGCCGGGACTTCGTCGGGCCGTTCCCTCAGTCCCTCGTGATGAGCACGCTCAGCCTAGGCAGGCCGTCTCACGATGCGCACACCGAGTCCACGATGTGGGCGAACCGCGTCCGAGGCGCGGTCAGCGACGGGAGGCGAGCCCGGTGAGGAGGTCGACCACACCGGGCGGTCCGTCGACGACCACGTCCGCGAGCCGGACGAGGTCCGGCTGCTCGGTCGAGGCGGAGCACACCACCAGACCGGGCAGGCCGTCGGCGCGGAGCGAGCGGACGGCCTCGAAGGCCTCGACGTCACCGAGGTCGTCGCCGCAGAAGACCACCCCGGTGGCCTCCTGGTCGGCGACGAAGGCGCGCAGCGACTGGCCCTTGTGCATGTCGCCGGAGCGCACCTCGATGACGTTGCGTCCCGGCTCGATCGCGAGGTGGTGGCGCTCGGCCAGGGCCGAGAGCGGCTTCACCAGCCGCTCGAACGCGCCGGCGGGGTCGTCCATGCGGCGGGTGTGCACGGCGACGGCGAGGCCCTTCTCCTCGACGTACGCCTCGGCCGCGTCGGCGCTGCGCAGCACGGCCGGCAGCTCACGCTCGAAGCTCGCCAGTCCCGCGGGCGGTCGTGGCGACCTGATCCGCTGCTCGGTCGCCGACCAGCGCTCGTTGCCGTACTGGCCGAACACGAACAGCTCGGCACCGCGGTCGAGCATGGCGTTGCCGAGCGCGTCGAGGTCGCCCATCGCGATGGCCTGGCGGGCCGGGCGGCCGGTGATCACAGCGACCGCACGCACCGCCTCGGCGAGCTCGAGGAGCGCGCCGGGGGCCGCCGGGTGCAGCCGGGCCGCCTCGGGGTCGTCGACCACCGGGGAGAGCGTGCCGTCGAAGTCGAGACCGACCACCACGCCGTCGAGGACGTCGCGCACGGCGTCGTAGTGGGCGCGGGCGTCGTCGGAGGTGAACTCCATGGGTCAACCCAACCACGTGCGGGGCGGGTACGCCGACCCTGACCGCCGTGACCGGCGTGCGGTCAGCGCGGCGCGTCGGCCGTGAGGATGATGGTGAGCCGGTCGCGCTTCATCACGCCGACAGCGGGCGCCGTGCGCTTGATCCCCAGGTCGAGGGCGAGCTGCTTGCCGGCCGCCTTGAGCCGGGGCGGGAAGTAGACGGTGCTGGTGGGGATCAGGCCCTGCCAGTTGTCCTCGCCGACGACGGCCCAGCCCACGCCGGTGGCCTTGGCGGCGGTCGCCGCCGCGAGCCCCCGGATGCCGGAGTTGTTGTAGACCTCGACGTAGATCTCACCCCGCTTGACCTGCGGCTTGGGCTTCGGCTCGGGCGTCGGCGTCTCGGCCGGGGCCGGGGTGGCCTCGGCGCTGGGCGTCTGACCGGCGCTGGCGATGGTGGCCGTGTCGACGCGACGCTCGGTCGGCGCCTGGTCGCGGGTCGCGACGAAGGTGATCGAGGCCATCGCGACGGCGATCACCGAGAGCATGACGAGCGGGGACGGGAAGGCCACGCCGCGCTCGTCGCGACGGCGGGACGTGGGGCGGCCGGAGCTGGGGAAGGAGGCCATGGGGAAGGTGACCAATCGTGAGAGGGCGGGCCGTGACGTCAGGTGCCGGTCGGGGTCAGATCTCGAACCCGAGGCGGCGCGCCGAGCGCTGCCGCTGCCGGGAGGCCCGCAGCCGGCGGAGGCGGCGTACGAGCAGGGGGTCGGCCTCGAGCGCCTCCGGGCGGTCGATCAGCGCGTTGAGGACCTGGTAGTAGCGGGTGGACGACATGTCGAACTTCTCGCGGACCGCCTGCTCCTTGGCGCCGGCGTACTTCCACCAGTGCCGCTCGAACTCGAGGATGTCGCGGTCGCGCTGGCTGAGCCCGGCGGCAGTCTCCTGCCCGGCTGTGATGTGCTCGGCTGCATCCATCGGACGTCTCCTCCTCGACCCCACACCACCCGTGACCGGGTGGACGAGGACGAGTCTAGGCGACGAACGACAACGATGTCATTCGCCCACGGCGAGTCGTCTGGACAAAACCCCCGGCAGGGCCGCATGCGGGCGCCGGCACAGGGGACACCGCGGGGTGGTCTGTGCCGGTCGGGCCGTCGCTAGGGTTGCCGACGTGAGTGGAGCGCCGCAGGCAGACCTGGTGATCGTGGCCAACCGACTCCCCGTGGACCGCGTGACCGAGCCCGACGGCTCGCTGACGTGGCGGCCCTCGCCCGGTGGCCTGGTGACCGCGCTCGAGCCGGTGCTCCGCGCCAACGACGGCGCCTGGATCGGCTGGCCCGGGTCGGCGGACGACGACGAGTTCGAGCCGTTCGAGGAGAACGGGCTGTCCCTCATCCCCGTCGCGATGAGCGCGCAGGAGGTCGAGGAGTTCTACGAGGGCTTCTCCAACGGCACGTTGTGGCCGCTCTACCACGACGTCGTCGCCAAGCCGGAGTTCCACCGGGAGTGGTGGGACTCCTACGTCTCGGTCAACCAGCGGTTCGCCGACCGGGCCGCGGAGGTCGCGGCCGAGGGCGCCACCGTCTGGGTGCAGGACTACCAGCTCCAGCTGGTGCCGCAGATGCTGCGGGCGAAGAGGCCCGACCTGCGGATCGGGTTCTACCTGCACATCCCGTTCCCCCCGGCCGAGCTGTTCTCCCAGCTGCCGTGGCGCCGACAGATCCTCGAGGGGCTGCTGGGCGCCGACCTCATCGGGTTCCAGCTGCCGGGAGCGGCCGCCAACTTCGTACGCCTCGTGCGCAGCCGCGTGGGCCACAAGACCCACCGGGACACCATCTACCTGCCCGACGGCCGGCCCGTGAAGGCGACGGCGTTCCCGATCTCCATCGACACGGCCGGCTTCGAGGAGCTGGCCCGCTCGGAGGCCGTGGCCGAGCGCGCCGCCGAGATCCGTGAGGCGCTCGGCAACCCGCGGCGGATCTTCCTCGGCGTCGACCGGCTCGACTACACGAAGGGCATCTACTCCCGCCTGCGCGCGTTCGGGGAGCTGGTGCGCGACGGGCACCTCGACGTCGAGGACGCCGTGTTCGTGCAGGTGGCGACGCCCTCGCGGGAGCGGGTCGAGCAGTACCGCATCCTGCGCGACGAGATCGAGATGCTGGTGGGGCGGATCAACGGCGACCACGGCAAGATCGGCACCCCTGCCATCCACTACCTCCACAGCTCCTTCCCCCGCGAGGAGATGGCCGCCTTCTACCGCGCCGCGGACATCATGGTCGTCACGCCGTTCCGCGACGGGATGAACCTCGTCGCGAAGGAGTACGTCGCCTGCCGCTTCGACGACGACGGCGCACTGGTGCTCTCGGAGTTCGCCGGCGCCGCCCAAGAGCTTCGGCAGGCCTGGCTGGTCAACCCCTACGACATCGACGGCATGAAGTCCGCGCTGATGGACGCCTTCGCCGCGGACCGGCGGGAGACGTCGCGCCGGATGCGGGCGATGCGCAAGACCGTGGTCCAGAACGACGTGTCGAAGTGGGCCGCGGACTTCCTGCGGGAGCTGGAGACGTTGCCCGAGCACCACGACAAGACGGTGCGCCAGTCTCGTACGCGCTGAAGCGCCGGGCCGGCGCTCGGCCGGCGCTCTCTCAGGCGGGAGCGCGCCGCGACGGGGTGGTCTGGTCCTGGGCGACCATGATCGCCTCGATCTCACTGACCAGGTCCGTGCCGAGCCGCGGCCACGAGGGGTCGTAGCCGTAGACCTCGCCGATCCCCACCGCGGTGCGCGTGCCGTCGACGATGTCGATGTCGCGGGGCGAGATCAGGCCGGGGTGGACGACACCGATCGCCTCGGACACCTTGAGCAGGTCGCGGCGCAGCGAGCGGATGTAGTTGGCCGCCCGGACGCTCTTGAGGCTCACGTCGAGGCCGCGCGTGTAACGCGGGTTCTGGGTCGCGATCCCGACCGGGCAGTGGTCGGTGTGGCACTTCTGGGCCTGGATGCAGCCGATCGACAGCATCGCCTCGCGACCCACGTTGACCATGTCGGCGCCGAGCGCGAACGCGACCACGGCGTTCTCCGGCACGCCGAGCTTGCCCGCCCCGATGAAGACCACGTCGTCGCTGAGGCCCGCCGCCGCGAACCGCCGCCACACCTCGCTGAAGCCGATGCGGAACGGGTAGGCCACGGAGTCGGCGAAGATCATCGGTGCCGCACCCGTGCCGCCCTCGCCCCCGTCGATGTTGACGAAGTCGACGCCGCGGGTGCCGGACCCCATCGCCTCGACGAGCTCGTCCCAGATCGTGAGGTTGCCGACCGCCGACTTGATCCCGACCGGCAGTCCGGTGGCCTGGGCCACGGACTCGACGAAGTCGAGCATCGAGTCGATGTCGTGGAAGACGGTGTGGCGGCTGGGTGACGCGCAGTCCTTGCCCTCCTGGATGCCGCGGATCTCGGCGATCTCCCTGCTGACCTTCTCCCCGGGGAGCATGCCGCCGAGCCCCGGCTTCGCCCCCTGGCTGAGCTTGACCTCGATCGCGCGCACGGGCGCCGACTGGACCACGTCGACCAGTCGTGCCATGTCGAAGCGACCCCGCTCGTCGCGGCAGCCGAAGTAGGAGGTGCCGATCTGGAAGACGATGTCGCCGCCGTTGCGGTGGTGCGGCGAGAGCGCACCCTCGCCGGTGTTCTGGAAGCAGCCCGCCAGGGCCGCGCCCTTGTTCAGCGCCTCGATGGCCTTGCCCGACAGCGAGCCGAAGCTCATCCCGGAGATGTTCACGACCGAGGAGGGCCGGAACGCGTGGGGACGTCCGCGGGCGGCTCCCATCACCTTGGCGCAGGGCAGCACGATCTCCTCCTGGGCGTGCGGCATGGTGGCCGCGCCGGGGCCGGTGAAGGTGCGGTGCTTGATGATCGGGTAGCCCTCGACCCGCTCGACGTCGTTGTCGGTGCCGAAGCCGAAGTAGTTGTTCTCCAGCTTGGAGCTCGCGTAGACCCATCGCCGCTGGTCGCGGCTGAAGGGACGCTCCTCGTCGTTGCTGGTGACGATGTACTGCCGGAGCTCGGGTCCGAACCGCTCCAGGAAGAAGCGGGCGTGCCCGATGATCGGGAAGTTGCGGACGATCGCGTGCTTCGTCTGCACCAGGTCGTGCGCGGTCGTCACGGCCGCCGCCGCGGCGGTGCCGCCGAGGATGGCGTACCTCCACTTCATGCGTCGTTCCTAGCCCTCGCACGATGCGTTGTCGAGGACCGACCGCCCCGATGGAGGGTCAGGTGAGCTCGCCGCGGGCGAGGCTCACGCCGGAGTGGGTCGGGTCACCGTCGTCGGGCTCGACCGAGATGTCGACGATGCGGTAGCCCTCGTCGATGAGGTCGACGGGGACGGCGAACTCCCCCTCGTCGCCGGAGGCGAGCAGGCCGATGGAGATCATCCGCTTGCCGTCGACGTTGATCAGCCACACCTCGTGCACGCCCGGCTCGTCGCCGAGCTCGCTCGCACTCACCCGGATGGTGAAGGTGTCGTCGGACTGCACCGCACTGGCCTCACCGCGCTCCGCGTCGCTGTCGAGCGCGGTGAGGGCGGTCGTGGCGACGACGGTGCTGTCGTCGGTCGGCGGCTGCACGGCCTCGGGCGTGTCGCCGCCGTCCGCGCCGAGGCGCCCGAGGCCGATCCCGGCGAGCAGGGCGAGACCGGCGGCCACGCCGGCCAGCCACAGGGGTACGCCGCGTCGTCGGGTCGTCCCCACGTCGGCGGCCGGCGCCGTCGGCGCGGCGCCGCCCGCCCGGGCCTCCTCCAGGACCTTGGCGCGCAGCCCCGGCGGGGGCGCGACGAGCGCGTCCTCGCCCGCGCGGCGGCGTACGCCGGTGAACGCGGCGACGAGCCCGGCGCACTCCGGGCAGGTCTCGGCGTGCTCGCGCACGTCGGCCGGAGCGTCGTCGGGGTCGAGGGCGAGCCCGGCGAGCTGCTCGGGATCAACGTGACTCATGGCGCACCCCCTCGAGCTGCTGGTGGAGCTTCATCAGGCCACGACGGACGTGGCTCTTCACGGTGCCGAGCGGGAGCCCGACCTTCTCGGCGATCTCGGCGTGGCTGTGCTCCTCCCAGAAGGCGAGGAACATGATGGTGCGGCGCGGGTCGGGGAGCTCCTCGACGGCCTGGCGCACGACGAGCCGCTCGGCGACCTCCTCGTCGGGGAGCTCGACGGCGTTGTCCGTGGCGCCGGGGAGCGCCACCACCGCCGCCAGCCTGCCGGCCTCGCGGGCCCGCGCGGCGCGTGCGTCGGCGACCTTGTGCCGGGCGATCCCGACCAGCCAGGCCGGCAGCGCCGCGGGACCCGGGGTGAGCGTGTGGCGGCTGCGCCACGCGGCGACGAACACCTGCTGCGTGACGTCCTCCGCCTCGTGCGGGTCCCGCAGCGCACGGAGGGCGTAGGTGTGCACGAGCGGGGACCAGCGGTCGTAGACCTCCTCGAGGGCGGTCTCCTCGCCGGCCACGAGGCGCGCCGCGAGCGTGTGGACGCTGTCGTCCTGCTCGTCCCGGAACGCCGTCGCCTCGGTGACCACCGGGCCACCGTACAGACGTGCCGCACGGGCGGGGAACGGGATGATCGTCATCGTCGCTCCCCGCCCGTCGGGCCCCTGTGCTGCCCTGGATCAGAGGTCGATCGGGCGAAGGACCCGGTTGATGCCGTGGGCGACCTGCTTGTTGCCCTTGTTGATGTCGATCGCGGACAGGATGACCCGCGGGTCGCGCGCGTTCTTGTCCTTGTCCTTGAGGGTGATCGACAGTCGCGGCTTCTTCTTGACGTCCACCTTGATCGTGCCGCCCTGCGCGGTCGTGAGCCTGGCCCCGTCCGCCTTGAGCACCTTGTTGCTCGTCAGGGTCTTGCCCGCCACCACGTGGTAGAGCAGGACGGTCTCGATCGTGTCCACACCCGCGAGATCCACGAGGCTGTTGAAGATCTTCTTCTCGCTCTTGATCGTCTGCCCGGTGAGGTCCTTGGCGAGCAGGCGGAACGCCTGGTCGGTGGGGGCGAAGACCGTGAGGCGCTTGCTGCCGTCGGCCAGCACGGCGACCGGGGAGCTGGGCTTGGCCGCCACGACGGCCAGAGCGGCCTCCGTGACGATGTCGTAGTCCTTGGAGTTCGTGTCGAACGTGTTGCCGTCGGAGGTGAGCACCCCGGCGAGGGAGTCCTCGCCTGCGGCCTTGGCGCTCGCAGCCGGGGCCGTGGCCTGCACCGCTCCGAGGGCGAGGGCCGAGGCGGCGAGGAGGGCGGGAACGCGTCGCTTCATGAGAGAGGTCCTTCCGTCGGGGGCGCCCGTTGGCGCCCGTCCCCCTCTTCTCCGGCCCGACCCCGCCATCGGATGCACCCGTCCGAAAATTTCTCCACGTAGATTTCCTCCATGGACCTCATCCCCACGCCCGAGCAGGTGGTCGCCGCGGCCGGCAACGTCGCGCACTCCCTGCTCTACGGCGGGTTGGCCGACCTGCGACCGATGCCCCGGACGCTGATCGACGACGGCGAGCTGCGCGAGGTCTACCACTACCGCCCGGCCGCGGATGTGGCGCAGACCGGCGACGCGGTGCTGCTCGTGACGCCGCTGGCCGCACCGGCGCTGTGCTACGACCTCAGGCGCGACTGCTCGCTGGTCGAGCACCTCGTCACGCAGGGGCGCCCGACCTACCTGCTGGAGTACGGCCAGGTCTCGTTCAAGAACCGGGCGCTGGGCATGGAGCACTGGGTCGACGAGGTGCTGCCCGAGGCGATCCGCGCTGTCCACGAGCACGCCGGTCGCGAGGTGCACCTCGTCGGCTGGAGCCTCGGCGGGATCTTCGCCCTCCTCGTCGCGGCCGACCGCCACGACCTCCCGATCGCGTCCGTCACCGTCGTCGGGTCGCCGGTCGACGTGACCAAGGTGCCGCTCGTCGCGCCGGTGCGGCCACTGCTCAACCTGACGCAGGGCACGGGCGTCGTCACCCGGGCCTACCGCGCCCTCGGCGGCGTGCCGACGCCCTTCGTGAGCTGGGCCTTCACGGCGGCGTCGGCGCAGAAGGTGCTCACCAAGCCGCTCGCCGTGCTGACCCACCTCGACGACACGGACTACCTCGCCCAGATGGAGGCGGTCAGCCGCTTCTCGTCGAACATGACGGCCTACCCGGGTCGTACGTTCGGCCAGCTCTACCACCGCTTCGTCAAGGGCAACGCGCTCGCGACCGGCCGGATGGAGATCGGCGACCGCACCGTCGACCTGGCGGACATCTCGGTGCCCACGCTCGTCTTCGCGGGCAACACCGACGGCATCGCGCCGCTCCCCGCCGTACGAGCGCTGGTGCCGCTGCTGACGGGATCGCCGCAGGTGCGCTTCGAGGTGGTGCCCGGCGGCCACCTCGGCATGCTCACCGGACGGGCCGCCCGGTCGACGACCTGGACCACGATCGACGAGTGGGTGGACGAGTGGTCGCGCGATCCCGAGCCGGCGACCGGGTCGAAGCCCTCGTCGGGGACGATCGGCTCCAACCCGTCTCGTCGCTACGGGTCGTCCGGCTCCCGCGCGCTGGGTGGGCGGTGAGACCCGACGTCGACGCCGCGCGACTGCCGCTCGGCGTCCGCGTCGGCTACGGCAGCGGCTCGGTCGCGACGGGCGCGTTCGGCACGGTGCCGGGGCTGATGCTCCTGCCCTACCTCACCGACGAGCTGGGCATCGCCGCCCTGTGGGCCGGCGTCATCGTCTTCCTGCCGAAGGCGTGGGACGTGCTGCTCAACCCGGTCGCCGGACGGATCAGCGACCGCACCGTGCATCCCGCCGGCCCGCGGCGGCCCTGGCTCCTCCGCGCCGGGATCATGCTCGCGGGTGCCTTCGCCCTGATCTTCGCCGCGCCCGACCTCGACAGCCGGTGGCTCGAGGCCGCGTGGGTGCTGACGTTCTTCGTGCTCGCCGCGTCGGCGTACGCCTTCTTCCAGGTCCCCTACGTCGCCATGCCCGCCGAGATCACGACGTCGTACGACGAGCGCACCCGTCTGATGACGTGGCGGGTGGCGATCCTGGCGTTCACGATCATGCTCGCCGGCGCGACGGCACCGGTGATCCGCGACGCGGTGGGCGGACGCGACGGCTACCGCGTGATGGGCGTCGTGATGGCGGCCGTCATCCTGGCAGGCGTCCTCAGCGCCTGGTGGGGCACGCGGCGTGCGCCGATCGGGGCGGTGGGTGCCGGCGCGGGCTCGTTGCGCGAGCAGCTGCGGGTCGTCTCCCGGGCGCGCGACTTCCGGGTGCTCCTGACCACCTTCGTCCTGCAGGCGCTCGCGACCGGGTGCATGCTCGCCGGCGTCGCGTACGTCGCGGACGACCTGCTGGGACGCACGTCGGCCGCCACGATCCTGTTCGTCTGCTTCGTCGGTCCGGCGCTGCTGCTGACCCCGCTGTGGGCCCGATGGGGCGAGCGCGTGGGCAAGAAGCGCGGCTACGTCGCTGCGTCGCTGCTCCTGGCCGCGGGTGCCGCGCTCGCCGTGCTGGCGCGCGGCGGCAACGACGTCGCGACGTACGTGGCGACGGGGCTCGTCGGCGTCGGCTACGCCGGCTGCCAGGTCTTCCCGATGGCGATGCTGCCGGACGTCGCTGCGGTCGATGCCGCCAGGACCGGGGAGAACAGGGCCGGCGTCTACACCGGCGTCTGGACGGCCGGCGAGACGCTCGGCCTGGCCCTGGGACCGGCGCTCTTCGCGCTGATGCTCGCGCTCGGCGGCTACCTGTCGAGCGAGGGGCGTGACCTCAGCCAGCCCGGCTCGGCCCTGACGAGCATCGCGCTGGGCTTCTCGATCGTGCCCGCCCTCCTGACGCTCGTCAGCCTGTGGTGGCTGCGGCAGTACACCCTCGACCCTGCCGAGGTGTCGGCAGCGGAAGGAGCCGTCCGATGACCGAGGTGATGCACCGGCTCGCGGCGCTCCAGGGCCGGGACCTGCCGGTCCACGGCGGCCGCACGCTGGCCTACGTCTACGACTCCGGCGACCCGGCGGTCGACCGCGTCGCCCGTGAGGCGGTCGCGGCCTACGCCGCGTCCAACGCGCTGGACCCGACGGCGTTCCCGTCGCTGCTGCAGATGGAGAACGAGCTCGTCGGCTTCGCGTGCGCCCTGCTCGACGCGCCGGCCTCGGCGGTCGGGACGGTGACCTCGGGCGGCACGGAGTCGATCCTGCTGGCCGTCCAGGGAGCACGCGACAGCCGGCCCGACGTCGTACGACCCCGGATGGTGCTGCCGACGACCGCCCACGC
>DASTPB010000056.1:0-20986 GCA_035762385.1 Nocardioides sp.
TCACGTGTTACTCACCCGTTCGCCGCTCGAGTACCACCGAAGTGGCCTTTCCGCTCGACTTGCATGTGTTAAGCACGCCGCCAGCGTTCGTCCTGAGCCAGGATCAAACTCTCCATCGAAAACCATCAACCCAACCCACCACAAAGACAGGCCAGGCGACTATCAATAAGAGCCACATCCCCTGACTGAACAAAACTAGCGAATGACACCCCAACCCCACAAAGGAGCCAGGGCATCGCCAGAATCATTGTCAAAGAAACCGCGACACCACACCCACCACCAACCGGCAGCAAGCAAACATGATGTCAACGGGGCATAACAAACTAATTCGTCGACTAATCAAACACACTGTTGAGTTCTCAAGAATCAGACGCACCCACATCGCGATCCGGTGAGGATCTCGGTTGCGTGGAGCAGCTGGTCAAACCTAGCGAGCGGCTTTCTGGCGAGGCAAATCCTCGGCTGTTCCGCTCTGACCCGGTGGTGTCACCGTGACCGATGACCGCTTCGGGTTGTCCTGCCCGGGGCCGGGAGCCCGACCTGACCGGTCTTGCTCCCCGCCGCTCCCTGGCGACAGAGAGAACATTATGCAGTCGGCCGGGATCGTGCAAATCGAAACGCTGTGACCGCGAGCACACTCGCGTTTGTGCAGGTCAGAGGCCTGTTGTGACGCGTGGGGCGGTCGGGACGAGGTGTCGGGCGGGTCGCCCGCCCCCACCCGACACCGCCGTCACGAGACCTCGACGCCCGCGAAGTTCTTCTTGCCGCGGCGCAGCACGAGCCACGAGCCCGCCACGAGGTCGGAGTCGCTCGGTCGCAGGTCGGGGTCCTCCACGCGGACGTTGTTGAGGTACGCACCCCCCTCGACGACGGTGCGCCTCGCGTCCCCCTTGCTCGTCGCCAGACCAGCCTTGACGAGCAGGTCGAGGATCCCGGGCATCTCACCGGCGGGAAGCGTCGTACCTCCTGCCTCCCTCAGCGCGGACGCCAGGGTGGCGGGCTTGATCGTCGAGAGGTCTCCCCCGCCGAACAGCGCGGCGGCCGCGGCCTTGGCGTGCTCGACCTCCTCCTCGCCGTGGACCAGCGCGGTGACCTCGTCGGCGAGGCGCTTCTGACCGGCACGCAGGAAGGGCTTCTCCGCGGTCTGCTGCTCGAGGTCCTCGATCTCCTCGCGCGTGAGGAAGGTGAAGATGCGCAGCAGCTCGCCGACCTTCTCGTCCTCCACGTTGAGCCAGAACTGGTGGAAGGCGTAGGGCGACAGCATCTCCGGGTCGAGCCAGAGGGCGCCGCCCTCGGTCTTGCCGTACTTGGTGCCGTCGGTCTTCGTGATCAGCGGCGTGGCGAAGCCGTGGGCCGTGCCGCCCGTCACCCGCCGGACCAGCTCGGCGCCGCCGGTGATGTTGCCCCACTGGTCGGAGCCACCGAACTGGAGGACGACACCGTGCTCGCGGAACAGGTTGAGGTAGTCCATCGACTGCAGCAGCACGTAGGAGAACTCGGTGTAGCTGATGCCGGACTCCAGGCGCCGCTTGACGGTGTCGCGGGCGAGCATCCGGTTGACCGGGAAGTGCTTGCCGACGTCACGCAGGAAGTCGATCGTCGACAGGGACGCCGTCCAGTCGTAGTTGTTGACCGTCGTGGCCGCGTTGGAGCCCTCGAAGGTGACGAAGCGGGACACCTGCTGGCGGACCCGCTCGGTCCAGTCCTTCACCGTGTCGAGGGAGTTGAGCGTGCGCTCGCCGGAGTCGCGCGGATCGCCGATCATGCCGGTGGCGCCGCCGACGAGGATGTAGGGCGTGTGGCCGGCGTCCTGGAGACGCCTGGCGGTGACCAGCTGGACCAGGTTGCCCATGTGGAGGCTCGGCGCCGTCGGGTCGAAGCCCACGTAGAACCTGACGCTCCCCTCGCCCAGCGCCGCGCGGAGCGCGTCGCGGTCGGTGGAGTGCGCGACGAGGCCGCGCCACTCCAGCTCGTCGAGGACGTTGGAGCTGTTCACGTGGTGTCCTTCAGGTGAGGTGGACTGGTCTGCGGGCACTAGCCTAGGGCGAGGACGCAGGAGGTTCGGCACGTGATCGCAGGCAGGTACCGGCTCGAGAAGCAGATCGGCCGCGGCGGCTCCGGCACCGTGCACCTCGCTGTCGACGAGGTCCTCGGCCGGCAGGTCGCGATCAAGCGCATCGGGCTCATCCCGGGGTCGGACAGCGCCGAGCTCGAGCGGGCCGAGCGGGAGGCCAGGCTCGCGGCGGCGCTCAACCATCCCCACGTGGTGTCGGTCTTCGACCTGGTCGACGAGGGCGACGTGCGCTGGCTGGTGATGGAGTACGTCGACGGCGAGACGCTAAGCGAGCGGGTGCGGACCGCCGGGCCCCTTGACGCCGCCGAGGCCGCGACGCTGCTGGCCCAGACCGCGGACGCACTCGTCGAGGCGCACGAGCACGGCATCGTCCACCGTGACGTCAAGCCGAGCAACATCATGATCGCCGGCGGCGCGGCGAAGCTGAACGACTTCGGCATCGCCCGCTCGGAGGACGACCCCTCCCTCACCCAGACCGGGCTCGTCACCGGCTCGCCGGCCTACCTGGCCCCCGAGGTGGCATCCGGGTCGTCCGCCACCGCCGCGAGCGACGTGTGGTCGCTCGGCGCCACCCTCTACCACGCGGTCACGGGCAAGGCGCCCTACGACGTCGGCGACAACCTCATCGGTGCTCTCTACAAGATCGTCCACGAGGACCCGCCCCGGCTGCCCGACGACCATCCCATGGCCGGGCTGCTGACGGTGATGATGCATCGCGACGCCGACGCGCGCTGGCCGATGCCGCGCGTGCGCGACGAGCTGGCGCGCATCGGCCGCGGCCAGCCGTCCACCGTCGTACCCGTCCCGGAACCGATCCCCGGCCCGGCGCCGACCGCGGAGGCGACCGGCGTGCTGCCACCCGTGCAGCCCGTGCCGCCGGCTGTCACCGGGCGCCGCAGCGGCGCCCGGTGGGCCTGGCTCGCGGCCGCCGCAGTGCTCGCGGTCGCGGCCGTCGTGGCGGCGTACGTCTGGGCAGGGCGCGGCACCCCCGAGGCGCTGCCCGACGAGCGGCAGCCGGCACCGGCCCGGACGTCGGGGACGACCCCCACCGACAGCGCTCCCCCCGTCACGGCCGCCGACACCCGCCGGCAGATGGATGCGTTCATCACCTCCTACCTCTCCACCGTGACGAGCAGGCCGCGCGCGGCCTTCGAGCAGCTGACCCCCGAGTTCCAGGACGCGAGCGGGGGGTTCGAGGGCTACATGGGGTGGTGGGGACGGGTGGAGTCGGCGTCCCTGGCGGAGGTCGCCAGTGATCCCTCGGACCTGACGGTCGGCTACACCGTGGACTACGTGATGAAGTCCGGCGCACGCAGCACCCAGCGCGTACGGCTGCAGCTCGAGCGGTCGGACGACCGGCTGCTCATCGCCGGCGAGGGCTGATCAGCCGAGGTCGTGGCGCTGCGCCCACAGCGCGGCCTGGGTGCGGTCGGCGACGCCGATGCGCTGGTAGGCCGACGTGAGGTGGGCCTTGACGGTGCGCTCCGTGATGCCGAGCCGCTGGGCGATCTGCTTGTTGAGCAGGCCGTCGACCACGAGCCGGAGCACCTCGGCCTCACGGGGCGACAGCGCACTGACCTCGGCGTCCTCCTGAGGAGCCTCGGCAGCAGCCGCCGGCTGGCGGGACAGGAGTCGACGCGCCGCCCTCGGGTCGAGGGGCGAACCGCCGCGCGCCACCGCGCGGATGCCGTCGAGGAGCACCTCGGGCTCGGCGTCCTTGAGCAGGTAGCCGACCGCCCCCGCCTCGATGGCGGCATCGATGCGGGCGAAGTCGGAGAACGACGTCAGGACCAGCACCTCCGTGCCCGTCGCCGCTGCGACGATGGCCCGGGTGGCCTCCACACCGTCGAGGACGGGCATCTGGAGGTCCATGACCGCCACGTCGGGCCGGTGCTCCTGCACCAGGTCGACCGCTTCCCGCCCGTCTCGCGCCACGCCCACCACCTCGAGGTCGTCGGTCGACTCGATCAGGCCGGTCAGGCCACGACGTACGACGGCGTGGTCGTCGGCGAGCACCACACGGATCATCGGATCGGCACCTCCACGCGGACCATCGTGCCCGAGCCCGGGGCGGACTCGACCTCCCAGCTGCCGCCGTGCTCGCGCACGAGGCTCTCGGCCGCGCGCAGGCCGAAGTGGTCCTCGCCGGCGCCGGTGGCCGGGTCGAACCCGACCCCGTTGTCGACGACCTCGAGCACGAGCCGGTCGTCCTCGTGGCGGACGGTGAGCGACATCCGGTCGGCGTGGGCGTGGCGCGCCACGTTGCGGACCGCCTCCTGAGCGACCCGCCACACGAGCGCGACCGCCTGACGCGGCGCCTGCTCGGCGCCGGTGACGTCGACATCCACGATCGTGCCGGTGGCGACCAGCGGCGCGACCAGGTCGTCGACAGCAGCCGCGAGGCCCGCGGTGTGGAGGTCCGGGGGGTAGATCTCGACCAGCAGCGACCGGAGGGACCGCATGCTCACCCGCAACGAGCGTGCCACGTCCTCGAGGTCGCGCCGGTTCGACTCGTTCGCGTGGGTGGCCAGTGCGGACAGGGTCATCGAGGAGCCGGAGAGGTCCTGCACGACCCCGTCGTGGAGGTCGCGGGCGATCCGCAGACGTTCCGCGTCGGACGCCCGCACGGCCGCCTCGAGCAGCCGCTCGCGGTCGCGCGCCGCGCGGGAGAGGCGTCGCGACATCAGGAGGACCAGCGGTGTACCGAGGGCGACGAGCGCCACGAGCGCGCCGATGGTGATGGGGAGGAACCGGCCGAGGATCTCTGCCCTGCTGGCGCGGATGTCGTCGACCGCCAGGTACGCCTCGAACAGCAGCGGCTCCCCCTCGGGTGAGCGGATGCGCGTGTAGACCTCCATGAGGTCCTTGCCCAGTGCTCGCTCGAAGCGGTTCTCCGGCTGGCCGAGGTCGGACAGCTCTGCGTCCGTGCCACCGTTGTTCAACACCTCGAGCTCGTCGTCGCCGAGCCCGTAGGTCGCACCGATGAGCTCCGTGCGGTCGCTGTAGAGGATGGTCCCGTCAGCGTCCCAGAGCTTGATCCGCAGGACGTCGTCCACCAGCAGGCGGTCGAGCGCGGTGCGGTCCATGCGGTCGATGGCGGCGGCATCACCGTCGACCAGTCCGCGCGGGATCGCCGGCTCGGCCACCGATTTCGCCAGCACCCTGGTCAGCGACCGCGCGTCGATCGTCGCCTCCTCGTCGGCAGCCGAGCGGCTCAGCGCGCTCGTCACCAGCACCACGACGACGAGCGTGACGAATCCCGCGGCCAGGAACTGGACCACGGGATTCTTGAACCAGCGCATGTGGGCCTACCTCCGGTGAGGTCAGTAGTTGACCACACCCCTGCACACCCGGCCGCCGTGCACGGCGCGGAAACGGAGCGTGTCGGTGCCCGCGATGTCGACCAGCATGCGCTCGACGTCGAACGATCCGCTGCGTGCGGTCGTGGTGCCGTAGCCGCGGTCGGTCACCGATCCGTTGTGGCGCAGCGTCCAGCGCCACCGCTGGCCGGCCACGTTGGAGTCGACCTCGCCCTCGACCTCGAGGCGACCGTCGTCGGGCTTGACCTTGAGCTTCCAGCGCCCGCCGCCCTTGCAGCTGCCGACACTGATCACCTCGTCGTCACTTCCGCGCAGCGACGACGGGTGGGCCGCTCCTGCGGCCCCTGCGGTGCCCACACCGACGGTGCCGACACCCAGGCAGGCGAGGGCGACACCGACCCCGAGTGCTCGGGCGAGGCGGACCGTGGCGGTCGTCGCCGTGGTGGTGCTGATGTTCATGGGTCCCCCCTTCGTTGGTGCGCCCAGCATGACAGCCCGCAGCGCCGCCGACGAGGTGCCCGATGGTGCTAGTACCCCGACTGGTCCCAATGGGTGTGAGGCTCGCTGGGGCACGTGACTAGCCTTGAGCGTCAGCCACGAAGGGGGGCTAGGTGATCGCGGGCAGGTATCGGCTCGAGAAGGAGATCGGCCGCGGCGGCGCCGGGGTCGTGCACCTCGCGCACGACGAGCTGCTGGACCGCCGTGTCGCGGTGAAGCGCATCGGCCTCCTTCCCGGGACCACTGACGACGACGTGTCGCGCGCCCAGCGGGAGGCGCGGCTGGCAGCCGGCATCAACCACCAGCACGTCGTGTCGATCTTCGACCTCGTCAAGGACGAGGACTGCTACTGGCTGGTGATGGAGCACGTCGAGGGACGTACGCTCGCCGAGCTCGTCGCGGCCGATGGCCCGCTTCCCGTCCGGCGGGCGGCCGCGATCCTCGCGCAGGCCGCGGAGGGCCTCGTCCAGGCCGGCCGGGCCGGGGTCGTGCACCGCGACGTCAAGCCGAGCAACATCTTCGTCGGGGCCGACGACCGCACCAAGCTCGGGGACTTCGGCATCGCGCGGGCCGCCAGCGACACGGTGCTCACCCGGACCGGTCTGATCACGGGCTCCCCCGCCTACCTCGCCCCCGAGGTGGCCACCGGCGAGCCGGCGACCCCGGCGAGCGACGTCTGGTCGCTCGGTGGGACGTTGTTCCATGCGCTGGTCGGCCGGCCGCCGTACGACGTCGGGGACAACGTGCTGGGCGGCCTCTACAAGATCGTCCACGACGACCCGCCCCGTCTGCCCGACGACCACCCGGCCGCCGGTCTGCTGGCCGCCGTGCTCGTCAAGGAACCCGCGCAGCGCTGGCCGGTCGAGAGGGTGCGCGACGACCTGCACCGGATCGCCCGCGGCGAACCGTCCGAGGCCGCCGGTCCCCCGCTCAGCGGCCGGCCACCGCAGGACGAGTCACCGACCACGAGGATGGCGGTGCAGCCGCTGGTCGAGGACGACGTACGGGATCCCGCCCCGACCCCGGTCCCGGTGCCGGCTCCGGCGGCCAGCCCGGCTCCGGCACGCCGGTCGCCGCTCGGCTGGATCGCCGCCGTCCTCGCGCTCGTCCTGGTCGCGGGACTCGGCGCCTGGCTGCTGTGGTCGCGCGACGAGGAGCCCAGCGACGCCGGCGGCAGCGAGCCGAGCACGTCGCAGGAACCGTCTGCCACCGACAGTCCCTCCGCCAGTCCCTCCGACACCCCGACCGACACCCCGACCAACACACCGACCGGCACCCCGACCGCGAGCGAGGAACCGACCACCGAGCCGAGTCCGTCGAACGCGGCGGGCGGGACCCCCGCCGCGATGCGGGCGTTCGTGCGGGACTACTACGCGCTCGTGACGTCCGACCCGGAGTCGACCTACGCGATGCTGACGCCCGAGTTCCAGGCCGAGAGCGGCGGCCTCGAGGGCTACACCGGTTTCTGGAACACCATCGAGTCGGCGACGCCGCGCGCCATCAAGGCCGATCCCGCCTCGCTCTCCACGGCCTTCACCATCGACTACGTGACGACGTCGGGTCGCTCGACGACGGAGCAGGGCCGTTTGCAGCTCGAGCAGCAGGGCGACGGTTTCCTCATCGCCGGCGAGGGCTGACCCGTCTCGCGCACTCACTGTGTAGGGCGGGTGGGGCTCGAACCCACGACCCAAGGATTATGAGTCCTCTGCTCTGACCGACTGAGCTACCGCCCCGCGTTCACTCGACGTGCAGGTGCACGTCTCCCGGGTAGAGGTGACCCTATCGGTCGATGGCACCGCACCCATCCGAACCCCGTGCGACTCCGAATCACCCTGTGAACCGTGTGCAGCCGAGCACACGCACCGGCGTCCGGAGCCCGAGCAGACCGACGCCCGTCGAGCCCCCGTCCCGCGAGCATGCAGGCTCGCACCTTCCGAGGAGGTCCCGTGCGACGAGTCCTTCTGCTCCTCGCCCTGACGGTGGCCACGGCCGCGGCGTACAGCCCCGTCTCGGCCCTGCCGTTGTTGCCGGCCGCACCACCGGGCGGCGCGTCGTACTCCGTGCTCCAGATGAACCTGTGCCTGTCGGGGCAGGCTGGCTGCTGGCCCCGCACGGCCTACCCGGCCGTCGTGGACGAGGCGGTCGGGCAGGTCGTGCAGCAGGACGCGGACGCCGTCACCCTCAACGAGGCCTGCGGCGGTGACGCCGCGGACATCGCCCGCCGAACCGGCTACCGGCTGCGCTTCGCCGCCATCCTCGTCGGGGGCGCCAGACTTCCCTGCGTCGAGCCGGGTCACCGCGGCGTGTTCGGTGTCGCCGTCCTCACCCGGGCACCCGTCGCCGCCTCGCACAGCCAGGCCTTCGCGATCCACGCCGGTGCGGAGGAGCGCCGCTGGCTCTGCGTCACCACGGCCGGCGCGAACCACGTCTGCACCGCCCACCTGAGCACCCGCGACTCCACGGCGGCGAGCCGTGCCAACGATGCCGAGTGTGGCGAGCTGCGTGCCTTGCTTGCGCGGTACGACGCCCGCGGCCCCACCGTGTTCGGCGGAGACGTGAACCGCCAGACACCCTGCGCCCCCACGACGATGTGGGCCACCGAGGACACCGTCGCAGCTCAGCTGCCCGGCATCCAGCACATCTATGGCACCAGGTCCCGGGGTGACCGGCCGTTCGTGCGGGTGGCGCCAGCGAACCACACCGACCACGACTTCTTGCTGACCGCGTTTCCCTCGTCATGAGCGGCGAGGGGCCCGTGCCAGTCCGTCAGACGACCTGCACGGGGTGGCGCACGACGGCGTCGAAGAAGTAGCCCTGGGTGTTGACGGCCGCCACCGTCGGCTGGGTGCGGCCCTGGTCGTCCGTGGCCCGGGCCAGGAGCTCGTGGCGTCCCGGACGCGGGTTGCCCCAGCGCACGGACCACTGCGTCCAGCCCTGGTCCTCGCGGGACCTGCGGTCCAGGACGGCAGGCCGCCAGCTGGCCCCGCCGTCGAGGCTCACCGACACCCGGGCGATCCGACCGGCTCCGCTCCACGACCGGCCGGTGAGGGTGACGGGCCGTGACGGCAGCACCCGGTCGGGGGCCAGCTCCCACGCCGAGCGCACCGGGTTCACCGTGAGCGGCGGGGAGTCGGCGGGCCAGTCCGGCCCGACCATCCGGTAGAAGGTCGTGTTCCAGGGGGACGTGAGCTGCGTCGTCGACACCTCCAGCGACCCGAGCCACTTGATGCTGGCGATGCCGACCCAGCCGGGGAGCACCAACCGGAGCGGGTAGCCGTGGTCGGGCAGCAGGTCCTCGCCGTTGATCCCCCACGCGAGCAGGGCGTCGTCGAGCGCCTTCTCGACCGGGAACGGCCGACGAACCCGCCCGTGGTTCACGCCGCCGGAGACGAAGGGGGCGTCGAGACCGGTCGCCTGGATGGACACTGCGTCGGGTGACAGCCCGACGGAGGCGAGGACGTCGCGCAGCCGGACGCCGCTCCAGCGCACGGTGCCGACGGCGCCGAGCGTCCACGGGGTGCCGGAGACGGTCTGATCCTGCTGGCTCGTGAAGTAGCTCCGACCGTTGCCGGTGCACTCCACCACGGCAGTGAGCTCATGGTGCGGCAGCCGCTGGAGGTCGGCGAACGAGAGACCGAGCGCCTCGCCCTCCGCCCGCGGCGTCGCCAGCCCGTCGCCGTACACCCGCAGCGTGTAGGTCGACCGGTCGATCTGCGGGGTGCGGGTGTGGTTGCGCACGAACAAGCGCGACTGTGGCGTGAGGTAGCGCCCCGGGTCGACCGATCCCCAGCGCATCTCGGCGTTGGTCCCGAAGTCCGTGAAGTACGCCGACGGGGTGGGCTTGAGGATGAAGGGGGACGCAGCGGACGCCCGCCACGCGGAGGTCGGCGCGACGGCAGCCCCGGCGAGGGCGGCAGCAGCGGTGAGGAAGCCACGGCGGGTGGGAGCGTACGAGGTCATGCTCCGACCATATAGGAGTAAGTCGTCTGTTTTACAACACAATCGCGATCGTGGTGCTGCGGTCGCGTGTCACACCGCCACGCCGCCGAGGACCGCGGACTCGTAGCTGGTCAGCCAGCTTCCCAGGTCGAGCAGCGCGGGGGCGCACAGCGCCTTGACCTTGGCCACCGGATGCGGGCGGCGGATCCGGCGCCTGGCGTGCACCCTCTCCCGGACCACCAGGTCCATGCCGCCCGGGGTCCAGCCCACCGATCCGTCCCGGACCAGGTGCTCCACGATGCGACGGGCCTGCCCGGCCAGCCCGTCCGACGCACTCCACACCAGGTCCGCCAGCGCCCTGGCCGGTCGTTCCTGCAGCAGCTGCCACAGGAGTGCGTCGAACGTGTCTCGATCGAGCCGGTCCACGCGGATCACGTGTTCGCGCTCGGACAGGTGAGCGACGGGTGTCCGCACCGGCACGACGAACACGCACCGGTGCTCCGCGGCCGTCTGCGTGAGGCGCTCCCTCATGTCGCGATCGGGGGCGACCACCTCCGGGAGCAGCTCGAACGTCGAACGCCGGGACTCGGGCAGCTCGTCCACCATCCTCTGCGCCTGGCCCGCGAGCAGCCCGCGGCCCGAACCCGGCTCGCCGTGGAGCCAGACCACCCCGCCCGGATCTGGCCCCTCCTGGAGGCGGGCCGACGCGATCGCGAGCTCGAAGGCCTGGTCGGGGTGGCAGTCGGCGGGACCCAGCTCGCACGTCTCCCCCGCCGTCACCACCTGCAGGTAGAGCGCCCGCGTGGTCGGCGACGGCTGCACGCCGTAGGTCTCACTGAGCTGCGCACGCAGGCGCTCGAAGGTCTCGATGGCCTGGCGGGTCTCACCGAGACCGGCCAGTGCGACCATGAGCGCCCGTGCCGAGCCCTCGGTGCCGCGCATGTCGTCGGCGGAACGGGCGAGGTCGAGGCTGGTCCGCATGCAGCCGAGACGGGCTGCCGCCGCGGCGGCATCGAGGAGCAGCTGGTGCCGTAGGGCCTGCAGCTCGTCGCGCAGGGCGTAGACCGCGTCGCACGAGGTTCCCGAGACCACCAGCTCGCCCGAGATCGACTCGGCCTCCCGCACACCGGACAGCACCGCCCTGTCGTCACCCTCGTTGCGGGCGTCCTCCACCTGCGAGGCCAGGCGGCGGAATCGGGCGACGTCCGTGCGCGCGTCCCCCAGCCCGATCAGGTCCCCCGAGCGCTGCACCAGCTCGGGCCCCAGCGCCCTGCGCAGCTGGGCGACAGCGGTCCGCAGGCTCGCCCGTCCGTGGTCGTCGGTGGTGGCAGCAGGCCAGAGCAGGCTGATGTAGTGGTCAGCGCGCTGCCAGGAGTCGCCGAAGGCCACGAGCAGGCGGAGCAGGTCGAGCGCCTTGACCGTGGGCACCACCGTCGCGTCGACCGGCGGGCCGTCGTCGACCTCGAACCGGATCGTCCCCAGCAGTCGGATGCTCACGGTCATGGCGTTCCCCCAAACGTCAGTGCCGAGACCAGGTGTGCGCCTCCGTTGTAGGCGCGCCCCCGCCCTTGGATCGTGCGTCAGCGGGTGGCCGTCTGTCATACCCCGTTTTGGGGAGACCGCCGGGATCGACCCGGGCATCTCGCCCTGTCTAGTCCGTTCGAGCGTTCCTTCGTGACCCCTGCCGGACTTTCACGCACCTGTCACGCCGCGACCCGAACACTCCCCAGCACCACGCTCCTGCCGCACCGGCGGGCTGCGTGGATCACCGGGTGGGCCGGTGAGTGGACAACGACACCGGGGAGCAAGGAATGCGATCACCACGAGCGCGACGCTCGTCGACACGGTCGGCGGTGGCGGGGCTGTTGAGCCTCTCCCTCGCCGGCCTCGTCGTCACGAGCAGTCAGGGAACGGCACGAGCCGAGTACGCGGACTCCGACTTCACCGTCACGCGACACGACCTCGACTTCATCCTGAAGCAGATCACCATCGCCGAGCACCACGCCATGGGGGGCGAGCTGCTGTGCGACGACCGTGCCGACATGAGCTGGACATGCGTGCCCGACCCCAAGCTGCCCTACGGGTTGCGGACCGTGGACGGGTCGTTCAACAACCTGTTCCCGAACACCGCCAGGTTCCCCAAGCGCACCATGTTCGGGGCCGCCGGCCAGGAGTTCCCGCGGATGCTCGCGCCCGAGTTCAAGGACGCCGAGTCGTTCGACCCGGACGGTCCCGCCGGCCCCCTCCCGTCGACGCCGTCGTCGTACAGGAGCACGTCCGGCTACGTGGTCGACTCGGAGCCGCGCGAGATCAGCAACCTCATCGTGGACCAGACGACGGCGAACCCGGCCGCGATCGAGGTCATGGGTGAGGTCGCGGGCTCGGAGGAGACCGAGCTCCCGCCGCTGGCGACCCGGCCCGGTGAGCCGCGCACCGACAGGGGGATCTTCATCCCGAACCGGTCGCCCGACGAGGGCCTGTCCGCGTCGTACAACTCGTGGTTCACCCTGTTCGGGCAGTTCTTCGACCACGGGCTCGACCTCGTGTCCAAGGGCGGCAGCGGCACCGTCATGGTCCCGCTCAAGAGCTCGGACCCGCTCTACCAGGCGTCCGGCACCAACCCGATGCGCAACATGATCCCGCTGAGCCGGGCGACCAACCAGCCCGGCCCCGACGGGGCCCTGGGCACCGAGGACGACGTCCGGGAGCACACCAACCGGACCACGTCCTTCGTGGACCAGAACCAGACCTACACCTCGCACCCGTCGCACCAGGTGTTCCTCCGCGAGTACGCGATGGAGGACGGCAAGCCCGTCCCGACCGGTCGCCTGCTCGGCGGGGCCGACGGTGAGGGCCTGGCCAACTGGGCCCAGGTCAAGGAGCAGGCACGGACGAAGCTCGGCATCGTGCTCGACGACATGGACGTGCTCGATGTGCCCCTGGTGGTGACCGACCCGTACGGGCGCTTCATCCCCGGCGCGAGCGGGTTCCCGCAGCTGGTGCGGCCCGACACCACGCCGGCGGAGGGCAACGTCGACGGGCCCGTCGACGCGACCGACTCGATGAAGGCAGGCGTCGCGTTCCTCGACGACATCGCCCACTCCGCCGGCCCGAACCCCGCCGGGACGCACGACGCGGCGCTGCTGGGTGAGCACTTCGTCACCGGCGACGGCCGCGGCAACGAGAACATCGGCCTCACGTCCGTGCACCACGTCTTCCACAGCGAGCACAACCGCCTCGTCGCGCACATCAACGAGGTCATCGCGGCCGAGGACGAGGACTTCCGGGCCAGGTGGCACGACGAGTCCGGCGTCTGGGACTACGGCGAGCGGATCTTCCAGGCCGCCCGCTACGTCACCGAGATGGAGTACCAACACCTGGTGTTCGAGGAGTTCGCGCGCAAGATCCAGCCGAACATCGACCCGGGACCGCTCAACGAGTCGCTCTACCACGGCGACATCGACGCCTCGGTCAAGGCGGAGTTCGCCCACGTCGTCTACCGCTTCGGGCACTCGATGCTCAACGAGACCGTCGAGCGGGAGGGCTTCGGGACGGAGTCGCTGCCCCTGCTGGACGCGTTCCTGAATCCCGCCGCCTTCACGAACGGGGGGACCCTGACGCACGACGAGGGCGCTGCGGCCGTGATCCAGGGGATGATGAACCAGACCGGCAACGAGATCGACGAGTTCGTCACTGACACCCTGCGCAACAACCTCCTCGGCGTCCCGCTCGACCTGGCCACCATCAACCTGGCGCGCGGGCGTGACACGGGCGTCCCGTCGCTCAACAAGGCCCGCCGCCAGTTCTACAACAGCGGCGCCAACCCCGCGCTGCGTCCGTACGCGAGCTGGGAGGACTTCCGCCTCGAGCTCAAGCACCGCGCGTCGATCACCAACTTCATCGCGGCGTACGGCATCCACCCGACGCTGGAAGGGCCCCTCACCCTGGAGCAGAAGCGGACGGCGGCGCTGGCCCTGACGCAGGACCCCGGCTTCATGGCGGCGCCGGCTGCTTCCACCGGTGTCGACGACATCGACATGTGGATCGGCGGCCTGGCCGAGCGCCCGGCGATCTTCGGCGGCATGCTCGGCACCACCTTCAACCACGTGTTCGAGGAGCACATGGAGGACCTGCAGAACGGCGACCGGTTCTACTACCTGAACCGCAACCAGGGCCTGGGCCTGTTCCACCAGCTCGAGGCGAACTCGTTCGCCGAGCTGGTCATGCGCAACACCGCAGCCCAGGACCTGCCGGTCGACATGTTCGCCAGCCAGGACCTGACCGTCGACCTGGACGACGTCCCGGCCGAGGGCATCGCCGGCCTGCGCCAGCTCGACGGCTGGTGGCGCTGGGACGGCGGCGAGCACATCACCATGCACGGCACCGAGGGTGCCGACAAGATGCGCGGCGGCGAGGGCGACGACGCCCTGTGGTCGCACGGCGGTGACGACCACCTCGAGGGTGGCATCGGCAACGACGGCTTCCACGGCGGGCCCGGCGACGACATCCTCACCGACGTCTTCGGCGACGACACCTTCCACGCGGGCCCGGGCAACGACGTCGTCAACGCCGGACACGGCTTCGACGTGGTGTTCGGGCAGTCCGGCAAGGACTTCATCCTCCACGGCCAGGAGGCCACCCAGTCCTTCGCGGGCCAGGGCGACGACTTCCTCGAGGGAGGCAATGCCAGCGACATCATGACGGGCAACGAGGCCGACGACTGGCTCGAGGGCGGCAAGGGTGCCGACCTGGTGCAGGGCGACAACGCGCTCACCTTCCAGAACGACCCGGTCGGTGGCGCGGACGTGCTGGACGGCGGGTCCGGCAACGACGACCACGACGCCGAGGGCGGGGACGACATCATGCTCAACAACGGCAGCGACCGTCACGCGGGCATGCTCGGCTTCGACTGGGTGACCCACAAGGGCGACCCTGACCCGGTCGACGCGGACCTCGACGTGCTGGTCTTCCAGCCGCCCAACGTGACCCTCATGCGGTCCCGCTTCATGAACGTGGAGGGTCTCTCGGGCTGGGACGGCAACGACGTGCTGCGCGGTCGTGGCCATCCCGGCGACCAGGCCTTCCCCACGACCGGCAAGGGCCACGAGCTGACCCAGGCCCAGCTCGACCGGGTCGCCGGGCTCCGCGAGCTGCTCAGCTCCGGCGAGCAGCTCGAGGGGGGCTCGCTCCCCCGGGTGCCGACGTACGCCACGCCGTTCCTGGCCACCAACCAGACGGGCAACGTCGTCCTCGGCGGCGGCGGGAGCGACCTCATCGAGGGGCGCTCGGGTGATGACTACCTGGACGGCGACGCCGCCCTGGACGTCTACCTCGAGCTGCCGGACGGCGAGCGGGTCGACACGATGGCGCAGGTCCAGGAGCGCGTGTTCAGCGGCGAGATCAACCCGGCGGGCATCCAGGCCCGGCGCGCGATCGTGCAGCAGGCCGACGACAGCATCGACACCGCTGTCTACGCCGACGTGCGCGACCAGCACACCATCACCGAGAACGGCGACGGCACCTGGCGGATCGCCCACGTGGACGAGGACGCCGGGGCCCTGCAGTCCGGCGTGGACACGCTGCGCAACATCGAGCGCGTCCAGTTCGCCGACGGGACGGTCGACCTGGTGGACCTGGAGGGCACGGCGGCTGCCGGCTCCATGACCTTCAGCACCGACCAGCCCAGGGAGGACGAGCCGATCACCGTGACCGGCACCTTCACCGACCCGGACGGTCCCATCCAGACCGACACCATCGTCTACACCTGGCAGTACGGCGACGACGAGGGCGAGTTCACTCCCTCGGTCAACGGCGTGGGTGACACCTTCACCCCGGGCGACGCGGAGGCCGGCTCCACGCTGCGGGTGATCGCGACGTTCCTCGACGCCGACGGGACGCTCGAGTCCATCACCTCGCACACCACGCTCCCGGTCGTGAACGTCAACGACGAGCCGTCCGGGCTGGTCGTCGACCCGCAGTCGCCGGCGGTGGGGAGCGAGGTCTCGGGCACCGGTCTCGTCGACCCCGACGGCATCCACAACGACGACGGCGACCTGGTCGTCGCCCTCGCGCACCAGTGGCAGCGTGGCGGCGGGGACAGCTGGACGAACATCGCCGGCGCCACCGGTGAGACCTACACCGTGATGCCGGCCGACTCGGGTCAGCGCCTGCGGGTCCGGATCCGCTACACGGATGTCCACGGCACCGCCGAGGAGGTCTTCTCGGAGCCGACCGACGTCGTTCCCGCCGTGGACGCGCCGGGCATCCCGGCCATGGCGCAGGCCCTTGCGGCCAGCGACTCGGCCGTGCGGTTGACCTGGTCACCGCCGGAAACCGGAGCGTCGAGCCTGATCGGGTACGACGTGCGGGTCCTGAAGGACGGCGTGGTCGACCGGGTCATCGAGGCCGTCGCCCACGACGCAGTGAGCGTGGAGGTGACCGGGCTCGACATCGGCCCCCGGTACACCTTCCAGGTCCGGGCCGTGAACGAGGGCGGCCCGGGCGCGTGGTCGAGGGTCAGTGCACCCGTCGTCCTGACCGCGACTCCACCGCCGGTCCAGGACCCGCCGGTCCAGGACCCGCCGGTTCAGGACCCGCCGGTTCAGGACCCGCCGGTTCAGGACCCGCCGGCCGGGCCGCCGACCACGCCGGGCACCACGCCGGGCACCACGCCCGGCGCCACGCCGGCAGCGCCCGACGCGCTGCCCACGACGCCGGCTGCTCCGAGGATCCGGGCAGTGCGCGCCGGCAAGGTCGGTGGCCCGACGACCATCACGGTGGCATGGGCCGGCCGGAGAGGGGCGGACACCGCACCCACACGGGCCTTCCGGGTCAAGGTCCTCAAGGTCCGCCCGGGACGTGACCGGTCGGTGATCACGAGGTCCTTCGGGGCCGACCGGAAGGCACACACGTTCAGGCTGCCGAAGGGCCGCTACCGGGTCACGGTGACGGCCGTGAACGAGGCGGGTGCCAGCGCTGCCACCGTCTCGAAGGTGGTGAGGTCCAGGTAGGTCCGCCACATCCCACGCCCCCCCCTGCGACCCGGACGGCCCCCCCGTCCGGGTCGTGGGGGGCTCGGGTGCCCGAACGAGTCTTGGAGGCAGACACGCGCTCCCGCCAGTGCCATCCTCGTGGCATGACCGCCGAACGCCCGACAGCCCCGTCCTTCGAGCCGCTCCCCGAGGACTGGGACAGCGCCCTGTTCGTCGTCGCACACCCCGACGACATCGAGTACGGCTCGGCCGCGGCAGTGGCCCGCTGGACCGGGCAGGGCAAGCGGATCGTCTACTGCATGGTGACCAGTGGGGAGGCAGGCATCGACGGCATCCACCCCGACGAGTGCCGCACCCTGCGCGAGGCGGAGGAGATCGCGTCCGCGACGGTCGTCGGTGTCGACGAGGTGCTGTTCCTGCGACTGCCCGACGGGATCCTGGAGTACGGCGTCGAGCTGCGGCGCGTGCTGGCGAAGGTCGTGCGCGAGCAGCGCCCCGACGTCGCCCTCACCATCAACTTCCGCGAGACGTTCGGCGGCACCAACCTCAACCAGGCCGACCACATCGCCGTCGGCAAGGCGCTCCTCGACGCAGTCCGCGACGCAGGGAACCGCTGGGTGTTCCCCGAGCAGCTCACCGACGGTCTCGAGCCGTGGGGTGGCGTGAGGGCGGTGTGGGCGGGCGGTTCACCGCAGGCGACGCACGCCGTGGACGTCACCGACACGTTCGAGGCCGGCGTCGCCTCGTTGAAGGAGCACCGGGCCTACATCGAGGGGCTCGGCTGGGAGGGCTGGGACCCGGAGGAGTTCCTCGACGGGATCCTCCGCGGCGGCGGCCAGGGACTCGGAGTCACGCACGCCACGACGTTCGAGGTGTTTCCGCTGGGCTGGGGCTGACCGCCGGTCGCCGATCGCTGCGAGAAGGCGGCCCGGGCGGCCGCTTCTTGACCACCCGGGCCTCGGTCCTCTGCAACGTCGCGACGCCGCAGGTACCTGACCCGCTGTACCCCTATGTCCGCCAAGGATCCGCTCCGTCGAGCATCGGATCGGATCACCCAAGAGGGATGAGCCGTAGCCGCGGACTCCTGGGGACGCAGGACCGCCCCCGACCTGGCGTGCAGGTCGAGGGCGGTCGTGTGTGGCTCCCCCGGTTGGACTCGAACCAACAACCCTCCGGTTAACAGCCGAATGCTCTGCCAGTTGAGCTACAGGGGATCGCTTGTGCAGCGAGGCGAAACCTTAGCAAGCCGCGACACGACGGGTGAAATCAGGGCAGGCCGACGTCGCGCCGGGCCAGCTCGAGGGCCTCGCGGGCCGCGGCGCGGACCTGCGGGTCGTCGGGGTCGACGCCCTCGTCGTACTCGTAGACCCACTGGACACCACCTGCGCCCGACGGCGCGCGGCGCGCGATGACGCGCATGCCCTGCCGCCGGCCGAGGGACACGTGCCGCTGCAGCACGATGCTGGCGGTGACGCGCTCGTGGACCAGCTCCAGCAGGCGCCCGGGGTCGGTGAGGGTCACCGTGTGGACCGGGCGCTGCTCGCCCCAGGAGCCGACCTCGGACAGCCGGAAGGTGTCGGTGTCGCGGTCCCAGCCGGCGGCCTCCACCTGCTCCCACGGCACGCGCCGCGTCCCGTCCCCGGCTCGGGCGAGGTAGAAGGCGTCGCGGGTGCCGGCGAGGACGGTGCCGTCGGTCGCCGCGGTCACGGCGAGCACCCGCTCCCCACGGCCTACGTCGATCTGCGCGTCGAGGCCGCGCCGACGCCGGCTGAGGGGCGGGATCATCCCTGGCCCCCGGGCTGTCCGACGGCACCCTCGCGCAGCCTGCGCCGGTGCTGCTCGAGCACGACGAGCTCACCGAACATCCGGTTGTAGTCGAGCGCCTGGTCCACCGGGTTGGTGCGCTGGAGGCGGGCCTTCACGTCCGCGATCCGGCGCGAGGTGGTGAGCTCCTGCAGCCGGTAGACGTAGGCGACGGCGAAGGTCGGGTTGGGGTCGGTGGTGCCGCGGACCGGCTCGACGCCGAGCTCGGTGACCGCCGCGACGACGGCGGGGTCGGTCGCCGCCGCCCGCACCTTGGCGGCCCAGCCCGCGTCGTCGGCACCGGCGACCGGGCCTCCGGCCGCCGTGACCGCTTCCCAGACGCCCTGGAACGTCGGGTGGGTGAAGTCGGCCGTCGTCACGTGGGTGGTCGTGCGACCCACCCCGGCGGGGTGCTGGATGACGAGCTTGAGCAGCTCGCGCTCGATGAGGAACCGGGGGTCGGACAGGCTCGGCAGCGCCGGCCGGGCCGGCTCGGTCGGCGGCGCGGCGTCGCCACCCCGGGCGGGACGGCGCTCGTCCCTGGCGGTGGCAGCGGGCCGCTCCGCGGCGCGACGCACCTCTGCCCGCACCTGGTCCAGGTCGACGCCCACCATGTGGGCGAGCTCACGGGAGAACGTCTCGACCTTGGTCCGGTCGCGGATGCTGGCCACCAGCCCGGCCGCGTCGCGCAGCGCGTCGACACGGCCGTCGGCCCGGTCGAGGTCGTAGCGGGTGAGGACGTTGTCGAGGGCGAAGCGGTAGAGCGGCTGGCGGCTGGCGACCAGCTCGCGCACGGCCTCGTCGCCCTCCTTGAGCCGCAGGTCGCACGGGTCCATCCCCTCGGGGGCGACTGCGACGTAGGTCTGCGAGGCGAACACCTGGTCGCTGTCGAGCACCTTCATGGCGGCCTTCTGGCCGGCCGAGTCGCCGTCGAAGGTGAAGATCACCTCGCCGCTCGTGGTGTCGTGGTCGCCGAGGAAGCGGCGCAGCACCCGCGCGTGGTCCTGGCCGAAGGCCGTGCCGCACGAGGCCACCGCCGTCTTCACGCCGGCGAGGTGGCAGGCCATCACGTCGGTGTAGCCCTCGACGACGACGGCCTGCTGGCTGTCCTTCATCGCGGCGCGGGCCAGGTCGATGCCGTAGAGCACCTGGCTCTTCTTGTAGATCGCGGTCTCGGAGGTGTTGAGGTACTTCGCCTCGATGCGGTCGTCGTCGAAGATGCGGCGCGCGCCGAAGCCGATCGTGTCGCCGTTGGCCTCGCGGATCGGCCACACCAGCCGACCCCGGAAGCGGTCGTAGTGGGAGCGACCGAGGGCGACGAGCCCCGCCGCGACCGACTCCTCGTCGGTGATCCGCCGCCCGCGCAGGTGGCGCAGCAGCGCCTCGCCGTCGCGCGGGGCGAAGCCCACCCCGAAGGTCGCGGCCGCGGCCTGGTCGAAGCCGCGCTCGTGGAGGAACTGCCGCGCGACGACGGCGTCTCGACCGCCGAGCTGCTCGGCGTAGAACTCCTGGGCGACCTTGTGCGCCTCGATCAGTCGCCCCCGAGCAGGGCCGCGGGGTCGTACGGGCTCGTCGTCGCCGTCCTCGCGACGCAGCTGCACGCCGAACTTCTCCGCGAGCCGCTCGACGGCCTCGGTGAAGGTGAGGCCGTCGACCTTCAGGAGGAAGGAGAAGACGTCACCGCCCTCGTTGCAGCCGAAGCAGTGGAAGAACTGGCGGGCGGGGTTGACGTTGAACGACGGCGTCTTCTCGTCGTGGAACGGGCAGAGCCCCTTCAGCGACCCGCCGCCGGCACGCTTGAGCGTGACGTAGCCCGACACCACGTCGTCGATCCGCGCCTTCTCGCGCACCTCGGCGATGTCGTCGTCACGGATCCGGCCTGCCACGCCGGGGAGTCTACGGGCGCCCTCCCACGAGCAGCGCCGAGTCTCCACAACGGGCCCAGCCACCCCTTGGGGCGTGCGTCGCTGGTGCCCCGCGCGCCGGTCTGGGAAGGTCGAAACATGACTGCTCAGCACGGCGCTCCAGAGAGTCAGACCCAGAACCAGACCCTCGGCGCACTGGTCCACCAGCTCACTCAGCAGGTCCCCGATCTCATCCGCTCGGAGATGCGGCTGGCACAGGCGGAGGTCGCCCAGAAGGGCAAGCGCGCGGGCGTGGGGATCGGCATGTTCAGCGTGGCCGGCCTGCTCGCCTTCGTCGCGTTCGGCTCCCTGGTCGCCACCGCCATCCTCGCCCTCGCGCTCGTCGTGGACGCCTGGCTGGCCGCCCTCGTGGTGGCTCTCGTCCTGCTCGCCGCCGCTGCGGTGGCGGGCCTGGTCGGCCGCAACAAGGTGGCCGAGGCCGGGCCACCGGCCCCG
>DASTPB010000057.1:0-2085 GCA_035762385.1 Nocardioides sp.
CGCACGGTGCCGGACCGCGCCGGGGTCGCCCGCACCGTCGCCGAGGCCGGCCAGGTCGCCGATGCCGCACCCCAGGTGCGGCGCGAGCAGGACCCCGCCGTCCACCGCCTCGCCGACCTGCACCTGCGCGGCCTGCTGGCGTTGCTGGGCGAGGACGAGCGCGTGCGGCTCTTCGTCGAGCGTGAGCTCGGCCCCCTGCAGGAGCACGACCGGGCCGACGGGTCCCGCACGGCGCTGCTCGCCGCGCTGCGCGCGTTCCTGCTGCACCCGTCCAGCAAGACCGACGCGGCCGCCAGCCTGCACCTCTCGCGTGCCGCCTTCTACGACCGGCTGGCGCGGATCGAGGCGGTCCTCGACGCCGACCTCGACGACCCCGACGTCCGCGTCTCGCTCCACGTCGCCCTCGTGGCAGACGAACTGTTGGGCGGGCGGGCGAAGTGACGACAGATCGTCGGCCCGCTGGTGCCCCGCCGGTCGGCACGATGCTGGACATGACCCGCCTGACCACCCGCGTGCTGGACGTCGCCGCCACCGTGCCGACCACGCCGCTGGACCCGGGCGCCGTCGTCGACGGCAGCCCGGAGGCGGGCTCGCGGGCGCTCGCCGCGGTCTCGGGGGTCGAGGTCGGCGTCTGGGAGATGACGCCGGGGACCGCGACCGACGTGGAGGTCGACGAGGTGTTCGTCGTGCTCGCCGGGTCGGCGACGGTGTCCTTCGACGACGACGGCGAGCAGGTCGAGCTCGCAGCCGGCAGCGTCGTACGCCTGCGCGCCGGCGAGCGCACCACCTGGGTCGTCCGCGAGACCATCCGCAAGATCTACGTCGCCTGAGCCCCGAGGAGTGCGAGCCATGACCGACACGATCAGCAACTTCATCGACGGGGAGCTGGTGGCGTCGACGACCACCGACTTCATCGACCTCGTCGACCCGGTGACGGGTGAGCGGGACGGCCGCTCACCGATCTCGACGCACGAGGAGGTCGACCGGGCGTACGCCGCCGCCGAGCGCGCGTCGGCCACCTGGAAGCGGCTCACCCCCGGGGCGCGACAGGCGTACCTCCTCGACCTCGCCACCGCGATCGCCGGCCGACGCGACGAGATCAGCGCGGTGCAGGCCCGCGACACCGGGCAGCCGGTGCGCTACATCGCGAGCGAGGAGGTCGACCAGGGCGTCGACCAGCTGCGGTTCTTCGCCGGCGCCGCGCGGCTGTTGGAGGGGAAGTCGTCGGGGGAGTACCTCGAGGGCCACACCTCGGCGATCCGGCGTGAGCCCATCGGGATCGTCGGCCAGGTGACGCCGTGGAACTACCCGTTCGCGATGGCGATCTGGAAGATCGCGCCCGCGCTGGCCGCCGGCAACACGATCGTGCTCAAGCCCAGCGACACCACGCCCCGCTCGACCGTGCTGCTCGCCGAGATCGCCGGGGGGATCCTGCCTCCCGGGGTGTTCAACGTGGTGAACGGCGACGCCTCGACCGGTCGCTACCTCGTCGAGCACCCGACCCCCGGCCTGGTCGCGATCACCGGCTCCGTCCGCGCGGGCACGGAGGTGGCGTTGTCGGCGGCGAAGTCGCTCAAGCGCGTGCACCTCGAGCTGGGCGGCAAGGCGCCCGTCGTCGTGGCGCCGGACGCCGACCTGCCCCGCGCCGCCGAGATGATCGCGGCAGCGGCCTACTTCAACGCCGGCCAGGACTGCACCGCCGCCACCCGCGTCATCGCGCACAGCAGCGTCCACGACGAGCTCGTCGACCTCCTCGTGAAGGCCGCGGAGGGGACGAGGCCCGGTGCACCGTCCGACGAGGAGGCGGACTACGGACCGCTCAACAACGCCGCCCACCTCGCCAAGGTCGAGGGGTTCCTCGCCGAGCTGCCGGCCCACGCGACCGTCCGCACCGGCGGCACCCGGCACGGTGAGGCAGGGTTCTTCTTCGCCCCCACCGTCGTCACCGGCGTGCGCCAGGACGACCGCATCGTGCAGGAGGAGGTCTTCGGCCCGGTGCTGACCGTCCAGTCGTACGACGACGAGGCCGACGCGGTCGCGATGGCCAACGGGGTGCCGTACGGCCTGGCCGCCAGCGTCTGGACC
>DASTPB010000058.1:0-4636 GCA_035762385.1 Nocardioides sp.
CGCCGCTCTCCCCGGACGACACCGAGTAGCCGCCCTCGAGCGAGGCCAGCGCGCGGTCGAAGCGCTCCGGCTCGTCGGTGAGCAGCGTGAACAGCGGCTCGCCCTCGGTGACCTGGTCCCCGGGTCGCGCGTGCCAGACGACGCCGGCGCCGGCCTGCACCGGGTCCTCCTTGCGGGCCCGGCCGGCCCCGAGGCGCCAGGCGGCCATGCCAACCGCCATCGCGTCGAGCCGGGTGAGGGTGCCGCTCGACGGCGCGGCGACGACGTGCGACTCCTTCGCCTCGGGGAGGGCTGCGTCGGGGTCACCGCCCTGGGCGCGGATCATCGCCTTCCACACGTCCATCGCCGAGCCGTCGGCCAGCTTGTCGGCCGGGTCGACGTCGTCGCGGCCGGCGCCGGCGAGCATCTCGCGGGCGAGGGCGAGGGTCAGCTCCACCACGTCGGCGGGACCGCCGCCCGCCAGGACGTCGACGGACTCCTGCACCTCGACCGCGTTGCCCGCGGTCAGGCCCAGCGGGGTCGCCATGTCGGTGAGCAGGGCGACCGTGTGCACGCCGGCGTCGGTGCCGAGGGCGACCATCGTCTCGGCGAGCTCGCGCGCCGAGGCGAGGTCCTTCATGAAGGCGCCGCTGCCGACCTTGACGTCGAGCACCAGCGCGCCGGTGCCCTCAGCGATCTTCTTGCTCATGATCGAGCTGGCGATCAGCGGGATCGCCTCGACCGTGCCCGTCACGTCGCGCAGGGCGTACAGCTTCTTGTCGGCCGGGGCGAGGCCGTCGCCGGCGGCGCAGATCACGGCGCCGACGTCCTCCAGGATGCCGAACATCTCCTCGTTGCTCAGCGCCGCGCGCCAGCCGGGGATCGACTCGAGCTTGTCGAGCGTGCCGCCGGTGTGGCCCAGCCCGCGACCCGAGAGCTGGGGCACGGCGACGCCGCAGGCGGCGACGAGGGGTGCGAGCGGCAGGGTGATCTTGTCGCCGACGCCGCCGGTCGAGTGCTTGTCGGCCGTCGGGCGCGACAGCGTGGAGAAGTCCATCCGCTCGCCCGAGGCGATCATCGCGCCGGTCCAGCGCGAGATCTCGCGACGGTTCATCCCGTTGAGCAGGATCGCCATCGCGAGCGACGACATCTGCTCGTCGGCGACGTCGCCGCGCGTGTAGGCGTCGATCACCCAGTCGATCTGGCTGTCGGACAGCTCGTGCTTGTCGCGCTTGGCGAGGATCACCTCGACGGCGTCGTGGGCAGCCACTACTCGGTTCCTTCCACTGCTGCACCGGCCACGTGGGCCAGGTCGTCGGGTCCGAAGGCGTCGGGCAGCACCTCGGACATGGGCCTGACCCCGGACACGGTCCAGACCAGGAGGTCCCGACCGCCGTGCTCGAACAGGAGCTGTCGGCACCGGCCGCACGGCATGATGATCTCACCCTCGCCGTTGACGCACACGAAGTGCGTCAGCCGACCGCCGCCCGTGGCGTGCAGCTGCGAGACCAGGCCGCACTCGGCGCACAGCACGACGCCGTACGCCGCGTTCTCCACGTTGCACCCGACCACGACCCGGCCGTCGTCCACGCGGGCGGCCGCGCCCACGCGGTAGCGCGAGTAGGGGGCGTAGGCCCGCGCCATCACCTCGACGGCACGCTCCCTGAGCCCGTCCCAGTCGCCCTGCTCCCAGCGGTCGTCCACCCTGTCGCTCACGCGGCCACTATGGCGCATACGTCGACGCATCGGTCTTTGGCAGGTTCCGCCGAAAGTCGCCCGATGACTTTTAGGTCTCAAACGCATCTCGGAAGTTCCGAACCCCGTGACGGGGTGCGCCGCGGCAGGCATCATGCTGCCGGACAGCTGACCCCACCCCGGGGTGCACGAACTTGGAGGCATTTGTGTTGAAGACGAGGAAGGTCGTCTCGAGCGGCCTCGTGGCGCTGCTCGCCGCCGCGACCCTGGCCGCGTGTGGTGACGCGCCCGAGGAGGACACCACCGGTGGGAGCGACGGCGGCAGCTCCGCTGCAGCCAGCGACTTCCTGCCGTGCATCGTGTCCGACGCCGGCGGGTTCGACGACAAGTCGTTCAACCAGCTCGGCTTCGAGGGCGCCCAGCAGGCCGCCGACGAGCTCGGCGTCGAGCTCAAGGCCGTCGAGTCCAACAGCGAGAACGACTTCGCCCCCAACCTCGAGAGCCTCGTCGGCGAGGGCTGCGACGTCATCGTGACCGTCGGCTTCGCCCTGGCCGCGGCGACCAAGGAGTCGGCCTCGGCCAACCCCGACATCGAGTACGTGCTGATCGACGACTCCGCTGACGGTGGCGAGGACGGCCAGACCTTCGACGGCAAGGCCGACGTGGAGAACATCAAGCCGCTGCTCTACAACACCGCCGAGGCCGCGTTCCTCGCCGGCTACGCCGCTGCCGACTACACCAAGACCGGCAAGGTCGGCACCTACGGCGGCATGCCCTTCCCGACCGTCACCATCTTCATGGACGGCTTCAAGCAGGGCGCCGAGTACTACGCCAAGGAGAAGAAGAAGGACGTCGAGGTCGTCGGCTGGGACGGCAAGAACGGCTCCTTCACCGGTGGCTTCGAGGCCAACGAGGCCGCGACCAGCACGGCCAAGCAGATCCTCGACCAGGACGTCGACGTCATCCTCCCGGTCGGTGGCCCGATCTACCAGGGCGCGATCACCGCGATCCAGGACTCGGGCAAGGACATCGCGATGGTGGGCGTCGACGCCGACCTCTTCGAGACCGACCCGAGCACCCAGGACTACGTCATGACCTCGATCCTCAAGGGCATGAAGGTCTCGACCTACGAGGCCGTCCTGGCCGCGGGCAACGACGAGTTCGACTTCGAGCCCTACATCGGCACCCTCGAGAACGACGGCGTGGGCATCGCGCCGTTCCACAACTTCGAGGACAAGGTCAACCCCGAGCTGACCGGTGAGCTCGACGAGGTGAAGGCCGGCATCATCGACGGCTCCATCAAGGTCGAGTCCTACCTGGGCTGATCACCACCCCGCTCCACCACGGAGGGAGGCCGACGGTTTCGTCGGCCTCCCTCTGCCATGCCGGAGCCATGCCGGAGTCATGCCGGAGTCATGCCGGAGCAGTTGCCACACGGCGGCCACGAGCTTTGGCACATGTCGGGGCAGTGCTCCGGCGACGTCGCCGGTTAGCCTTCCCGCGCGCCCGCGCCGCGCCGAGCGCGCCCCCCTTTCCGGGGCTTCGCGCCAGCGCCCCACCAGACCCCGGTCCAGACCTCCGGACCATCTCGACCCCTAGGATGCGATGCCATGAGACTCGTCCTGCGAGGCATCACCAAACGCTTCGGCAGCGTGGTGGCCAACGACTCCATCTCCCTCACGGTGGAGCCCGGCGAGATCCACTGCCTCCTCGGCGAGAACGGCGCCGGCAAGTCGACCCTGATGAACGTCCTCTACGGCCTCTACCGGGCCGACGAGGGCGAGATCGAGCTCGACGGCGAGGTCCAGCACTTCACCGGTCCCGGCGACGCGATGGCGGCCGGCATCGGCATGGTCCACCAGCACTTCATGCTCATCCCCGTCTTCACCGTCGCCGAGAACGTCATGCTCGGCAACGAGACCACCGGCTTCGGCGGCACGCTCGACCTCGCCTCGGCCAGCGCGCGCGTCACCGAGATCTCCGAGCGCTTCGGCTTCCACGTGAACCCGGACGCCGTGGTCGAGGACCTCCCGGTCGGCGTGCAGCAGCGCGTGGAGATCATCAAGGCGCTGTCCCGCGACGCCGAGCTGCTGGTCTTCGACGAGCCCACCGCGGTGCTCACCCCGCAGGAGACCGACGAGCTGATGGACATCATGCGCCAGCTCAAGGAGGCCGGGAAGGCCATCGTCTTCATCACCCACAAGCTCCGCGAGGTCCGCGAGGTCGCCGACCGGATCACCGTCATCCGCCTCGGCAAGGTCGTCGGCGAGGCCGACCCCAAGGCCGACAACGCCGAGCTCGCCTCGATGATGGTCGGCCGCCCCGTCGAGCTGGTCGTGCACAAGGACGAGCCGACACTCGGCGACGACGCGCTGGTGGTCAGGGACCTGCGGGTGGTCGACGCGGCCGGCCACACCCACGTCGACGGTCTCAGCTTCACCATCCGCGGCGGCGAGGTTCTCGCCGTTGCCGGCGTCCAGGGCAACGGGCAGACCGAGCTCACCGAGGCCCTCCTCGGCCTCCAGGAGGACGTCACCGGTTCCATCAAGCTCGACGGCGTGGAGCTGGTGGGACGCTCGACGCGGAAGATCCTCGACGCCGGCGTCGGCTTCATCCCCGAGGACCGGCAGGTCGACGGCCTCGTGCCCAGCTTCACCATCGCCGAGAACCTCATGCTCAACCGCAGCTTCAAGTCGCCGTTCGCCAGGAACGGCTCCCTGCGCCTCGGCGCGCTGCGCGAGTTCGCCCAGAAGAAGCTCACCGAGTACGACGTCCGCGCCCGCGACATCGACTCGCTGGCCGGCAACCTCTCCGGCGGCAACCAGCAGAAGGTCGTCGTGGCGCGTGAGCTCTCCCGCGACCTGCGACTGCTCGTCGCGGCCCAGCCCACCCGCGGTGTCGACGTCGGCTCGATCGAGTTCATCCACAAGCAGATCGTCGCGACCCGCGACAGCGGCATCCC
>DASTPB010000059.1:0-3731 GCA_035762385.1 Nocardioides sp.
CGGGGCCGGTCGAGGTCGTCGGGACCGGCCTCATCGGCACGTCGATCGCCCTGGTCTGCAGCCGTCTCGGCGTCGAGGTGGTGCTCCGCGACACGTCGGCGAAGCACGTCCGCACGGCGCACGGACTCGGCGCGGGACGCGCTGCGGAGCCGGGCGACCGACCGCAGCTCGTCGTGGTGGCCGTGCCGCCCGCATCGGTCGGCGACGCCGTCGTCGACGCCCTGACCCGCACCGATGCCGTCGTCACCGACGTCGGCAGCGTGAAGGCGGCCCCCCTCGACGCGGTCGCCGGCCGGGTCGCACCCCACGACCTGGCCCGCTACGTCGGCTCGCACCCGATGGCGGGCAGTGAGCGTTCCGGCCCGCTCGCGGCCAGCGCCGCGCTCTTCGACGGCCGGCCGTGGGCCGTGACGCCGCACCCGCTCGCCCGCCCCGACGCCGTACGCCTCGTCGAGGCGCTGGTGCTGGAGTGCGGTGCGACGCCCTTGCTGATGGAGCCGGTCGAGCACGACCGGGCGGTCGCCCGGATCTCGCACCTGCCCCACCTGGCCGCGGTGCTGGTCGCGGGGAGGCTCGCCGCGGCCCCCGCCGAGCACCTCGCGCTGTCGGGGCAGGGTGTCCGCGACGTCACTCGCGTCGCGGCCAGCGACCCGGCGCTGTGGCAGGAGATCCTGGAGGCCAACTCCGGGGCCGTGCTCGACCTCCTGGGCGAGGTGCGTGCGGACCTCGACGCCCTCATGAGCGCGGTCGCGACCGACTCCGGGCCGGACCTCGTCGAGATCCTCGCCCGCGGCAAGGCAGGGGCGGCCGCTATCCCCGGCAAGCACGGCGGGCCGGCGCGACCGACCCGGTCGGTGTTCGTCGCGGTGCCCGACCACCCGGGAGAGCTGGCGCGGCTCTTCGGCGACGCGGGCGAGATCGGCGTGAACATCGAGGACGTCCACATCGACCACGACCCGGGGCGGCCCGTCGGCCTCACCGAGCTCGTCGTCGAGCGGGGCAACGCGGAGCGACTGCTCGCCGCTCTCGAATCCCGCGGCTGGACGACCCACCGGTAACCTTCTCGCCCGTGAGCACCGTCGACAGCAACGTGCAGACCGGGACCCTCGTCATCGCCGTCGACGGCACGTCTGGCTCCGGGAAGTCGAGCACCTCACGCGGGGTCGCCGACCGGCTCGGCCTGCGCTACCTCGACACCGGGGCGATGTTCCGGGCCATGACGTGGTGGCTGCTGCGCGAGGGCATCGACGTACGTGACGCGGCGGCGGTGGCGGCGGCAGCCGGACGGCCCGCCATCGAGTCCGGCACGGACCCGCTCGCTCCGACCATCACCGTCGACGGGGTCGACGTCTCGGTCGAGATCCGCAGCGACGACGTCAACGCCGCGGTCAGCCCGGTGAGTGCCGTGCCCGAGGTCCGCGCGCGGCTGCTCACCCTGCAGCGCGAGGCGATCGGGGAGGGCGGCATCGTCGTCGAGGGTCGCGACATCGGCTCGGTGGTGTGGCCGCAGGCCGAGGTCAAGGTCTACCTGAGCGCCGACCCCGACGCCCGCGCCGCCCGGCGGGCGGCCGAGGAGGGTGGCTCCGACCTCGCCAGCACCCAGCAGTCGCTGCTCGAGCGCGACCGCATCGACTCCGGTCGCGCCACGGCGCCGCTGACGATGGCCGAGGGCGCCGTCCACGTCGACAGCACGCACCTGACCCTGGCCGAGGTGATCGACCGCATCGTCGACCTGGCGTCGCAGGCGCGACCGGCGTGACCCGGGCGGACCTGCCGCTCAGCGCCGACGAGCACCCCGCCACGAGGCTCCTCCACCTGGTGCGGCCCGTGGCAGCGCGCCTGCTCCGCGCCCGGTGGTCCGTGGCCGTGCACCACGCCGAGCGCGTGCCGGCCACGGGTGGCGTGATCCTGGCCAGCAACCACGTCGGCATCGTCGACGGGCCCCTGCTGGCGACCTTCTCGCCCCGCCCCGTGCACGCGCTGACCAAGCAGGAGATGTTCGACGGACGGCTCGGGGGACTGCTGCGCGCCTCCGGCCAGGTCCCGCTCGACCGGTTCCACGCCGACCCGGGGGCGATCCGGTCGTGCCTGCGGGTCGTCCGCGACGGCGGAGTGGTGGGCATCTTCCCCGAGGGCACCCGCGGTGACGGCGAGCTGCACCGCTTCCACCGCGGCGCCGCCTACCTCGCGCTGGTCACCGGGGCACCCGTGGTGCCGGTGACGATGATCGGCACGCGGCCGCCTGGGGGAGGGCGCAACGCGCTGCCGGTGCGCAACGACGGCGTGGACATCGTCTTCGGCCGGCCGTGGCGGACGACACAGCAGCCCTGGCCCCGCACGAGGGAACACGTGGCCGCCACGTCGGTGTTGCTCCGGGAGCACCTGCTGTCGGAGCTGGCCACCGCGCTCGCCGACACGCGCCGATCCTTGCCCGGGCCGCTTCCTGCGGGACAATCCGAGGACGACCCCGAGACCGGGCTCGTCGAGCCATCCAGAGAGCTGTGATCACCCATGACTGAGTACGACGCCGGCGTCCAGGCCGCGTCCACCGACGAGCCGACGGGACCCACCCCGGTCCTGGCGGTCGTCGGTCGACCCAACGTGGGCAAGTCCACCCTCGTCAACCGCATCATCGGACGCCGCGAGGCCGTCGTCGAGGACCGCCCCGGCGTGACCCGCGACCGGGTGTCCTACGACGCCAACTGGAACGGTCGCGCCTTCACGGTGGTCGACACGGGCGGCTGGGACCCGGACGCCCGCGGGCTCGCCGAACGCATCGCCGGGCAGGCCGAGGTGGCCGTCTCGCTGGCCGACGCGGTGCTGTTCGTCGTCGACGCGACCGTCGGGATCACCGACGCCGACGAGGCCGTCGTACGGATCCTGCGCAAGTCGGGCAAGCCGGTGGTGCTCGCGGCCAACAAGGTCGACGACCAGCGCACCGAGGCCGAGGCCTACGGCCTGTGGAACCTCGGCCTGGGGGAGCCGTTCGCGGTCTCCGCGCTGCACGGCCGCGGCTCCGGTGACATGCTCGACGCGATCCTCGCCGCGCTGCCGGAGACTCCGGAGGAGTCCTTCGAGGAGGTCGGCGGGCCGCGCCGCATCGCCATCGTCGGCAAGCCCAACGTCGGCAAGTCCTCGCTGCTCAACATGCTCGCCAAGGAGGACCGCGTCGTCGTCGACAACGCGGCCGGCACCACGGTCGACCCCGTCGACGAGCTGATCCAGCTCGGCGACCGCACCTGGCGATTCATCGACACCGCCGGCATCCGCAAGCGGGTCAACCAGGCGTCCGGGCACGAGTACTACGCGTCGCTGCGCACCACGACGGCGATCGATCGCGCCGAGGTGGCGGTGCTGGTGCTCGACGCCAGCGAGACCGTCTCCGAGCAGGACATGCGGATCATCCAGACGATCCGGGACGCCGGCCGCGCCATGGTCATCGCCTTCAACAAGTGGGACCTCGTCGACGAGGAGCGTCGCTACTACCTCGAGCGCGAGATCGAGCGCGACCTCGTCCAGCTGACGTGGGCACCGCGCATCAACTTCACCGCGCGCACCGGCTGGCACGTCGACCGGCTGGTGCCCGCCATCGACAAGGCGCTCGCAGGCTGGGAGACGCGCATCGGCACCGGCGCCCTCAACACCTTCCTGGGGCGCCTCGTCGCCGAGCACCCGCACCCGGTGCGCAGCGGCAAGCAGCCGAAGATCCTCTTCGCCACCCAGCCGTCGAC
>DASTPB010000060.1:0-19788 GCA_035762385.1 Nocardioides sp.
CATCCGGCCGATCCAGCCGGAGGACCGCGCGCTGCTGGTCGAGTTCTACAGCCGCGTCTCGGACCAGTCGAAGTACTACCGGTTCTTCTCGCCGATGCCCGAGCTCTCCGAGCGCGACCTCGACCGGTTCACCCAGGTCGACCACCGCGACCGGGTCGCGATGATCCTGCTGGTGGCCGGGCAGATGATCGCGGTCGGTCGCTACGACACCATCCGGCCCGGCTACGCCGAGGTGGCGTTCCTCGTCGAGGACGCCCACCAGGGTCGCGGCATCGGCCAGCTGCTCCTCGAGCACCTCGCGCAGGCCGGGCGCGAGCGGGGCATCGAGGAGTTCGTCGCCGAGGTCCTCCCGGACAACCAGGCGATGATCCACACGTTCAAGGACGCCGGCTACCAGGTCCGGAGCACCTTCGAGGACGGCGTGATGGAGCTGGTGTTCCGCATCGACCCGACCGACACCGCGATCGGGGTGATGGAGCAGCGCGAGCACCGTGCCGAGTACGCCTCGATCGAGCGCTTCTTCGCACCCAGGTCGGTCGCGATCATCGGTGCCAGCCGGCGCCAGGACACCATCGGTCGGGCGCTGGTGCGCCACCTCGTGCTCGGCAACTTCACCGGGCGCATCCACGTGGTCAACCCGAGCGCCGACTCGGTGTCCGGCATGCCGGCCTGGAAGTCGGTCGGCGACATCCCCGGTGAGGTCGACGTGGCCATCGTGGCCGTCCCGGCGGAGGCGGTGCAGGACGTCGTGCTCGACTGCGCCGCCAAGGGCGTCCACGGCCTGGTGGTGATCTCGTCGGGCTTCGCCGAGACCGGCGAGGAGGGCCGGATGCGGCAGCGTCGACTGGTCGGCCTGTCCCGCTCCTACGGCCTGCGCCTGATCGGCCCCAACGCGCTGGGCATCATCAACACCGACCCCGACGTCCAGCTCAACGCCTCCCTCTCCTCGGTGATGCCGCCCCGCGGCCGGGCCGGCTTCTTCTGCCAGTCGGGTGCGCTCGGCTCGGCGATCCTCGAGAAGGTCCAGAACCGGGGTCTCGGCCTCACCACGTTCGTCAGCGCGGGCAACCGCGCCGACGTCTCGGGCAACGACCTCCTGCAGTACTGGGAGGAGGACGACGCGACCGAGGTCGTGCTGCTCTACCTCGAGTCGATCGGCAACCCGCGCAAGTTCTCCCGGATCGCACGGCGGGTCAGCCGCCGCAAGCCGATCGTGGCGGTGCGGTCGGGGCGCAGCTCCCAGGGCGTGCCGATGGGTCACGCCGTGCGGAAGATCGGTGCCCCGGGCGAGGCGGTCGACGCGATGTTCCGCCAGGCGGGGATCATCCAGGTCGAGTCGCTCGAGGAGATGTTCGACGTCGCCCAGCTGCTCGCGCATCAGCCGCTGCCGCGCGGACGTCGGGTCGCGATCGTCGGCAACTCCGACGCCCTCGGCCTGCTCGCCGCCGACGCCGCCAACTCCGTGGGCCTCGTGGTCAACCGGCAGGAGGCCCTCGGCGCCGACGCCACCGCCGAGGACTTCGAGGACGCCCTCGACGCCGCCATCGACGACCCCGAGGTCGACGCGGTGGTCGCGATCTTCATCCCGCCGCTCAACGTCGCGGGTGCGCGCGAGGACGTCGCCAACGTCCTCGCGGCCGTCGGCGAGCAGTCGGACAAGCCGATCGTCTCGACGTTCCTCGGCACCGAGGGCGTCCCCGAGCTGCTGCGGGTGCCCGACGTGGCCGGCTCCAGCGCCGGTCGCGGATCGGTGCCGTCGTACCCCGCCGTGGAGGCCGCCGTCCGCGCGCTGGCGCACGTCGTCGAGTACGCCGTGTGGCTGCGCGTGCCGCAGGCGTCGATCGTCGAGCCGGGTGCCAACGACCTCGACGCCGCCCGACACCTCGTCAACGAGGTGCTGATGCGCCACCCGGACGGTCGTGACCTCGACTTCGACGAGCAGCACCGGCTGCTCAGCGCCTACGGCATCGACCTGTGGGAGACCTACGCCGTCGCGACGCTCGACGAGGCGACCACGGCCGGCGAGGCGCTGGGCTGGGACGTCGTCCTCAAGGCGACCGCCGACCACCTGCGTGACCGCCCCGACCTCGCCCACGTGTGGCGCAACATCGACACACCCGAGGAGATGGCGCAGGCCTGGAAGTCGCTCACCCACCTGATCACGGATCCCGACAACGCCGGCTTCGTCGTCCAGCGCAACGCGCCGCCGGGGGTGCCGGTCACCATCGCGACGATGGAGGACCCGCTGTTCGGACCGGTCCTGTCCTTCGGCATCAGCGGCCCGCTCACCGAGCTGCTCGGTGACCGCTCCTTCCGGATCCCTCCGCTCGCCGACCACGACGCCCAGGACATGGTGCGCGAGATCAAGGCCTCGCCGCTGCTCTTCGGCTACCGCGGCAGCGAGATCGTCGACGTCGCGCAGATCGAGCGGCTCGTGCGACAGGTGGCGCAGCTGCAGCACGACCTGCCGCAGGTGCGCGCCCTGCAGCTGCCCCTCGTGCTGGCCGGCGCCGAGGGGGCGACCGTGCTCGGCGCCAGCGTGCGGGTGGAGCCGGTCAAGGACCCGCGGTCCGACTGGTTCGTGCGACGGCTGAGCACCATGCCCGGGGACACCCTGCCTGACTGACGCCCGACCGGGTGCGGCGTGACAGACTTGTCATCATGCCCCGCTCCACCCGTGACGCGGACGTCTCCCACGACCTCCGCCAGGCGATCCACCGCACCGGCTACTACCCCGAGGTCGTCGCCGACGGCGTCTTCTCGGCGGCCGGCGGCGAGGAGGTCGTGTCCTACTTCGTCCACCACGAGACGACGTTCGACCACGAGGAGGTACGCCGGCACCTGACCGCGCTGCTCCTGACCCCCACCCGGCTGGTGATCGCGCACACCGACGAGCACCCCGGCGACGACCTGCTCCCGGAGCCCTACACGTCGACGACCACCGAGGCCGTCACGCTGACGTCCATCCGCACGGTGGTGGTGACGCGGATGGTGGCCAACCCCACCAAGGGCGTCGCCCCGCCCGCCGAGGCGGTGCTGACCATCGGCTGGGGTGGCGTGGGGCGGCTCGACCTCGAGCCGGCCGCGTGCTCGGACCCCAACTGCGACGCCGACCACGGCTACACCGGCACCCTGGCGGGCGACGACTACACGCTCCGGGTCTCGGCCGCCGCCGAGGGGGCCGACGCGGTGGCGGGCCTGCTCGCCTTCGCGGAGGCGCTGTCCGCGCGCACCCGCGGATGAGCATCCTGAGGTGAGCAGCGTCCCGGGGTCGCCGGGCCTCGTCCCGCCGGCCTACGGCGACCGTTCGCTCGCCGACGTCGTGCCGTCGGTCGCCCGTGCGCTCGGCGTCGCCCTCGACGGGCACCCCGCCGGCTTCGAGCTCCCGCCCGCGCCCTCGTACGTCGTCTTCCTCGTCGACGGGATGGGCGCCGAGCTGCTCACCCGCTATGCCCACGCCGCGCCCTACCTCTCCTCCCTCCTCGACGGCGCCGCGACCGGCACGGCCGGCGTGCCCTCGACGACAGCCACCTCCCTGACCTCCCTCGGCACCGGGCTGGTGCCCGGAGCGCACGGGCTCGTCGGCTTCACCGCGCGGATCCCGGGCACCGACCGGCTGCTCAACCACCTCTGGTGGGACAAGGGCGTCGACCCGGTCGAGTGGCAGCCGCACCCCACGGCGCTCGGTCGACTGGCGCACGCCGGCGTCCACGTCACCTCGGTCAACAAGCGGGACTTCGACGGGTCCGGGCTGACCGTCGCGTCGCAGCGCGGGGCGACGTACGTCGGCGCGGACCGCGTGGGCGAGCGCATCGCCGCCACCGTCGCAGCCTCGGCCGACCAGCCGTCGCTGACCTACGTCTACGACTCCGACCTCGACTGGACCGGTCACAAGTTCGGCGTGGCGTCGACGCAGTGGCTGCAGCAGCTCGCGATGGTCGATGCCGAGGCCGAGCAGCTGCGTGAGGCCCTGCCGACCGCGACCCGGCTGCTGGTCGTCGCCGACCACGGCATGGTCGACGGTCCGCGCGAGGCCCGGGTCGACGTCGACGAGGTGGACGGGATGCGCGACGGCGTCGCGCTCCTCGGAGGCGAGGCCAGGTTCCGGCACCTCTACTGCGCGGCCGGCGCCGTGACGGACGTCGTGGCGACCTGGCGCGAGGTGCTGGGGGAGCGGGCCACCGTCCTGACGCGGGAGGAGGCCGTCGGACTCGGCTGGTTCGGCGCGGTGTCGCCCGGCGTGCTGCCGCGCCTGGGCGACGTGATGGTGGCCTGCCACGACGACACGGCGGTCGTGTCGACGCGCGACTTCGCCTACGAGGACACCCTGATCGGCCTCCACGGCTCCCTCACCCCGGCCGAGATGCTGATCCCCATCCTGGTCGGCTGAGCCGCCCTGGCCAGTGAGTCTCTGGGAGACTCACGTGCGCCCGCGGCGTGTCGGACGACCACAACTCGGTGCTGCTGGGCGCTCGCAGCGGTGGGCGCGACCGTCGAGAGGACTTCTGGTCGTCCGGCGCGCCGGGTCAGCCGAAGGGCAGCGGCTCGGGAGCGAGGCTGACCGCCTTGGCGCGCGCAGCCGTGAGGCGGCGCCGGTGGTGCTGGCGGCAGAGCACCTCGTAGGCGACGTCGGCCGGCGGCTCGTCGGCCTGGTCGACGTCGCCGACCACGATCACCTCGCCCTCGACGACCATCGCACCGTTCTCGGTGCGGGCATTGTGGGTGGCCCGCTTGCCACACCAGCACAGCGCCTCGACCTGGAGCACGTTCATCCGGTCGGCCAGCTCGACGAGCCGCGCGCTCCCGGGGAACAGGTGCGAGCGGAAGTCGGTGAGGATGCCGAACGCGAAGACGTCGATCTGCAGCTCGTCGACGACCTTGGCGAGCTGGTCGATCTGCTCGGCGGAGTAGAACTGGGCCTCGTCGCAGATGAGGTAGTCGATCCGACCCCCTCGGGTCAGGCTGTCCACGACGTAGGCCCAGAAGTCGAAGCCCTCGTCGACCTCGAGCGCCTCGTGGGTCAACCCCAGCCGGCTGGACAGGACGGCCTGCCCGGAGCGGTCGTGGGTGGTGAAGATGCGGCCGACGCGTCCTCGGGCGGCGTGGTTGTGGTTGGTCTGGAGCGCCAGCGTCGACTTGCCGGAGTCCATCGTGCCCGTGAAGAAGTGCAGTTCAGCCATGTCCCGCGAATCCTGTCACAGCCGTCGTCCGACCCGGCGGCTACCGTGCCGGGCATGGACGAGGACTTCCACCCCGAGCCGTCACGCGGCCCGCTGATCAGCCCCGACGACCTCGCTGCGGAGCTCGGCGCGGTCACGGTCCTCGACGTGCGCTACCTCATGGGAGGTCCGCCCGGTCGTGCCGAGCACGAGGCCGGCCACGTCCCGGGCGCGGCCTACGTCGACCTCGACCAGGACCTCGCCGACCCACCGGGCCCCGGCGGCAGGCACCCGCTGCCCGACCCGGCACGCTTCGAGGCCGCGATGCGGCGCGCCGGCGTGCGTGACGACCGGCCCGTGGTGGCGTACGACGACTGGCAGGGGCGCGCGGCCGCGCGGGCGTGGTGGCTGCTGCGGCACCACGGCCACCGCGACGTCCGCGTCCTCGACGGCGGGTGGACCGCGTGGCGGGGGGTGGGGCACCCGGTCGAGGCCGGTCCGGTCGACGTCGTCCCGGGGGACTTCACCCTCTCCGCTGGGGACGCCGTCGCCGTCGTCGCCGACGAGGTGCTGGACGTGGAGGTGCTCGTCGACGCGCGGGCGCCGGAGCGGTTCCGCGGCGACACCGAGCCCGTCGACGCCGTCGCCGGCCACATCCCCGGCGCCGTCAACGTGCCGACCACCGCCAACCTCGACGACCGCGGACGGTTCCTGCCGCCCTCGCGGCTCCGGGAGGTGTACGCGCGGGTGGGCGCCGACACGGCGTCGTCGGTCGCTGCCTACTGCGGGTCGGGCGTGACCGCCGCCCACGACCTGCTCGCGATGGAGGTCGCCGGCATCCGGGCGGCGCTCTACCCGGGCAGCTGGAGCGGCTGGATCACCGACCCGGCGCGGCCCGTCGCGACCGGACGGGTCAGCCCGCCCGGACCGGGTCGCCGACGCTGATCCGCCCGCGCGTCTCCGGGACCAGGTGCACGGCGAAGAACACCTTGCCGTCGACCCTCCGGTGCCGCGCGAGGGTGCGGGTCGGCTCCGGGTCCGTCCTGAGCGTGACCGGGTCGAGGGTCGCCATCACGCACCGGCCGACGGGCTTGCCGACGCGGAAGCTCACGTCGCCGACGACCACCCGCGTCCAGCGGTCCTCGGCGAACGGCTCGTCGCCGTCCACGACGAGGTTGGCCCGGAACCGCTCGACCGGCAGCGGCTCGGGCGGCTCCTCGCCGAGCTCGATCGCCCGCTCGAGCACCCAGTCGTTGAGCCGGCGCATCGACGCGAGGGACGCGATGGTGACGGGGAACGAGTCCGGGAAGGCGGCGTGGTCACCCGGCTGCGAGAACCCAGGCTGGAGCGTGCGCTCCTCCGGGGCGTGGCACCAGACCAGGTGCAGGTCGTCCCGCCCCAGGACCGAGCGGAGCCACGCGTCGGCGTCGGGGCCCGCCGGTCGGGCCCGGAGGTGCAGGGAGAACAGCCGGACCTCGACCGGCTCGGCCTGCGGGACGTCGACCAGCAGGTCGGGATGTCCCGGGGCGCGCAGCCGCAGCGCGGCGGCGACCGACGGGTCGGTGGCCGGCGTGTCGGCGATGACGGTGAAGAGGCGGTGGAGCTCACGCGCCGAGACGAGGCGGTGGTCACCGTCGACGAGCATCCACGTCCGGTCGTCGCCCAGGCCGCGCGGCAGCACGGTGGCGGAGGTGATCGGACGGATCGCGCCGGACTTGAGCGGGTGGACGTTGAGCTGGACCAGGCGCAACCGTCAGTCGCCCTTGCCCCCGCCGAACATGATCTCGTCCCAGCTCGGCACCGACGCGCGGCCGCGCTTCCTGGCCGGCTTCGGCTTCGGCTCGGCCGGGGCCTCGGCCGCCTCGGTCTCGCGCTGGGTCTCGCGCTGGGTCTGGCGCTGGGCCTGGGAATCGTGCTCGGGCTCCGAGGAGTGGTGCTGCTCGTCGCGGCCCCGCTCGTCCCGTCCCTCGTCGAGGTAGGCCTCCACCGGCTGCTCGGCGCCGAGGCCCGGGTCGGAGAGCTCCATCGTGGTCTCCTCCGGGGTGGCCGAGGGCTCGTCGGCGGTGACCATCTCGATCGCGTCGTCGCCGAGCGGGACGTCCTCGCCGACGGCGCTGAGTCGCCTCTGGCGCGCCGCGGCGAGGTCGTCGGCGGCCGGCGCGGCAGCAGCGTCCGGGGTGGCGTCGCCGACCAGCCAGCGGGCGTCGTCGTCGTCGACGGTCACGAAGCTCCCCCGCGGGTCGTGGGAGAAGGTGGCGGTGCCGACGCGGCCGGCGACGTCGTACAGCGCGGTCAACGTCCACCGACCGTCCTCGCGGCGCCAGGCGTCCCACTCGACGCTGGCGGGGTCGACGTTGTGCGCACGCAGGTGGGCGCCGACGGCCTCGCCGAGCGTCCGCGCGCCGGTCTCGGAGGCACGGCGCCGTACGGACGCGAGCTGGGCGCGCTCGGCGACGTGGGCGCGCTCTGCCATCACCGGCGCGGCGAACGGCATGATCTTCTCCACCGACGTCCCCGCTGCGTGTGCGACCGCCTCGGGTGACTCACCGGCTCGGATGCGCATCTGGATGTCGCGGGGGCGGAGGCTTGATTCCATCGGGATCTCCAACTGGCCGTTGCTGTCGGGCGCGCCGGCGATGGCGCGACGGAGTCGGGCGTCGACCGCCAGGGTGTGCTCCTGGCCAGACTCGTCCACCAGCAGCAGGCGCTTGCCGTCCTTGCTGCGTCCGGTGAACGTCAGCTTGGCCATGGACGGCGGACTCCTGCCTGGCTGTGGTCGGGACGGTCGAGCGGTCGAACTGGTCGTCGGTGCACGGGGCATCCGTGTCGCTCGAGCCTACGCCAGCGCGGAGCCCGGGCGCGGTTGCCCCGCGGCGCGCCCTAGGCTTCCGCTGTGCCCGAGACGGAGTTCGCCACGACGCTGGTCGTGCTCGACCTGGTCGGCATCTTCGTCTTCGCCGTGACCGGTGCGCTGGTGGCCGTCCGGAAGAACCTCGACATCTTCGCCGCGCTCGTCCTCGCCGGCGTGACCGGGCTGGGCGGCGGCTTCATCCGCGACGTGCTGATCGACGCCACGCCGCCGGCGGCGCTGACCGACTGGCGCTACCTGCTCGTGCCCGTCGCCGCCGGCCTGCTGACCTTTGCGTTCCACCCCGTCGTGGGGCGCCTCGAGCGCGTGCTGACGCTCTTCGACGCCGTGGGCCTCTCCATCTTCTGCGTGACCGGAGCGCTCAAGGCCGTCGACTACGGGCTCGATCCCGTGCCGGCCGCCCTGATGGGCATGGTCACCGCCATCGGTGGCGGCATGATCCGCGACGTACTCGCGGGCAGCGTCCCGGTGATCTTCGAGGGCGCCCTGTACGCCACGCCTGCCCTGGCCGGCGCGGTCGTCGCGGTCCTCCTCGGCCGGACCGACCTGCCGGTCGTCATCGTGGCAGCCGCCGGCTTCGCGACCTGCCTGGCCTGGCGGCTCCTCGCGCTCGTGCGCGGCTGGAGCGCGCCCCTGCCACGCGGACCCGCCAACGTCTGAGCCGGCAGCCCAGACGGCGGCCCAGTTGGCAGCTCAGTCGGCGGCTCAGTCGCCCAGGACGCGGCGCAGGTGGGCGTTGGTGAACACGCGATCCGGGTCGAGGCGCTCGCGCAGCGCGAGGAAGTCGTCGAACCGGTCGTAGACCGGCGCCAGGTCCGCGGCCGTGCGGGTGTGCACCTTGCCCCAGTGCGGCCGACCGCCGGCCTCCCGCAGGAGCGGCTCGAGCCCGCCGAAGTACGCCGTGTGGTCGGTGTCGGCCGGCACGTGGAAGGCGAGGTAGAAGCTGTCCCGCCCGTGCGCGGTCGACAGCGCGACGTCCTCGGCGCGGGCCGTGCGCACCTCGACGGGGAACGCGATCCTCCAGTCGCTGGCGTCGATGATCCGGCGGCACTCGCGCAGCACGTCGAGGCCGACCTCGCGCGGGACGGCGTACTCCATCTCCCGGAACCGCACCCGCCGGGGCGTCACGAAGACGCGGTGCGCGAGGTCGCTGTAGCGGCGCTCGGACTGCGCCCGCCCGGCGACGCGGTTGATCCGCGGGACCAGGGCCGGGACGCGTGAGCCGACACGACACAAGGCACCGAAGGCGGCGTTGGCCATCAGCTCGTCCTCCCACCACGCGGCGGCGCGTGACGGGGGTTCCTGGTCACCGGGCTCGAGGTCCGTGCGGACGTTCTGCTTCACCATGAGCCGGTCGGTGTGGGGGAACCAGTACATGTCGACGTGGTGCGCTGCCGCGACCATCTCGTCGTACGACGACAGCGCCCGGTCCCACGTCATCGGCTGCTCGTGTGCCTCCACGACGAAGAGCGGCTCGACGTGGAAGGTCAGGCTGGTCAGGATGCCCAGCGCGCCCAGGCCGACGCGGGCGAGGTCGAAGACGTCCGGGTGGTCCGTGGCCGAGGCGCGCAGCACCTCACCGGTGCCCGTCACCAGCTCGAGTCCGGCGAGCTGCGCGGCCAGTCCGGCGGCCACACCACCGGTGCCGTGGGTGCCGGTGGACGTGGCGCCCGCCAGGGTCTGCTCGGCGATGTCACCCATGTTGTGCAGCGACAGGCCAAGGCGCTCGAGGGCGAGGTTGAGGTCCTTGAGCGGCGTGCCGGCGCGGGCCGTCACCGTCATCGCGTCGCGGTCGACGGCGAGGATGCCGCTCATCCCCTCCGGCCGCAGGAGGGTGTGCTCGGGGACGGCGATCGCGGTGAAGCTGTGGCCGGTGCCGGTCATCTTGACCGTGGTGCCGCCCTCGCGGGCACGCTGGACGGCCTCCACGACCGACTCGACCGAGCCGGGGGTCTCGACGTGGCGCGGGACCGCCTCCTCGAGGCCGGACCAGTTGCGCCAGACGTGACCGTGGAGGGCGGGGCTCATGACCGCAGACTAGGGCCCGGACGGGCCGTCTGCGCGGCGAGCGCACCCAGGATCCCGCCGGCCAGCGCGACTGCGTACGCCGCCGACGCCCCGCTGTGGTCGACGACGAAGCCGGCGACGCTCGCCCCCGGCGCGACGCCGGCGACGATCCCGGTGTGCAGGATCGCCATGCCCTCGGTGAGGCGCCCGGGCGGGACGTGCTGCTCGACCATCGTCATCGCAGCGATCATGGTGGGCGCGATGGCGAGCCCACCCACCAGCAGGACGACCGCCATCAGCGGGACGGAGTCGACGAACATCAGCGGCACCATCGCCAGCGCCATCGCCGCGGAGCCCCACCGCAGCCGGACGTCCGGGCTGCTGCGCCAGGCCACGGCTCCGGTCACCAGCCCGGCGAGCAGGCTGCCGAGCGACCAGGCCGCAAGGAGCCAGCCGGCCACCCACCGCTGGCCGTGCTCCTCGGCGAAGGCGACGGTCGTGACCTCGGCGGCCCCGAAGAGCGCGCCGAGGGTCAGGCAGACGAGGGCGAGCGTGAGGACGAGCCGCCAGGGCATCGGGGCGCGTGTGGCGGCCGGTGTGCTGCGGCCGGCGGGTGGCTCGGTGCGCCGCTGGGCGGCGAAGGCGAAGGTGCCCACGACGCCGCTGACGAGGGCTGCGCCGAGCCCGGCGACCGGGTGCCAGCTGGTGGCCAGCAGGGTGACCAGGACCGGGCCGACCACGAAGACGACCTCGTCGAGGACCGCCTCCAGGGCGAACGCCGTCTGCTTCTCACCCGGCTCGTCGAGGAGGTGCGACCAGCGGGTCCGGACGCTCGCACCCACCTGCGGGAGGGCCGCGCCCGCGACGGCCGCGAAGACGTACGTCCACACACGCGGCCAGTCCTGCTCGACGGCGACCATCATCAGCGCGATGCCGGCGCCGAACACCGAGATCGCCAGCGGGAGCACGCGCGCCTGCCCGAAGTGGTCGACCCAGCGGCCGTGCAGCACCGCACAGGCCGCCTCGGCCAGCACGAACACCGCCGAGACCGTTCCGGCCAGCCCGTAGGACCCGGTGCTCTCCTCGACGAGGAGGACGATGCCCAGACCGACCATGGAGATCGGCAACCGGGCGACGAGGCCGGCGCTGCTGAACGCGAACGCCCCCGGTCGAGCCAGCACCCGGCGGTAGGAGTCGAGCACGAGCGGCATGGTAGGCGCCTCTACTCTGGCTCCATGAATCCTGCGGGTCACCCCGACGTGAAGCCGTACGACGCCCTCCTGGTCCTCTCCTTCGGTGGTCCGGAGAAGCCCGAGGACGTGGTGCCGTTCCTGGAGAACGTCACCCGCGGGCGGGGCATCCCACGCGAACGGCTCGAACAGGTGGGCGAGCACTACTTCCTGTTTGGGGGCCGCAGCCCGATCAACGACCAGAACCGGGCCCTGATCGCCGCGCTCGAGAAGGACTTCGCAGACCAGGGGATCGACCTGCCGGTCTACTTCGGCAACCGCAACTGGGACCCGTACCTCGCCGACACGCTCGCGCAGATGACCGCCGACGGCGTCCGTCGGGCTGCCGTGTTCACCACGTCGGCGTACTCCTCGTGGTCGTCGTGCCGGCAGTACCGCGAGAACCTCTGGGACGCGGTCGAGCAGACAGGGGGCGCGCCGCGCCTCGACAAGCTCCGGCAGTACTACAACCACCCCGGCTTCCTCGAGCCCGTCGTCGACGCCTGCCTCACCGCGCTGGGCGAGCTGCCGACCAACGGCGACGCGGCCCACCTGGTCTTCGTCACGCACTCGATCCCGACCGCCATGGCCGAGACCAGTGGGGCGCCGCCGGAGGCCGCGGCGCAACCGCGTGGTGCGTACGTCAAGCAGCACCGCAGCGCCGTCGACGAGGTCGCGGGGCGCGTACGCGCGGCGACCGGGCGTGCCCACCGCCACGACCTCGTCTACTGCTCCCGCTCGGGGGCGCCCTCCACCCCGTGGCTCGAGCCCGACGTCAACGACCACCTCGCGGAGCTGGCCAGCGACGGCGTGAGCCAGGTCGTGATGGTGCCGATCGGCTTCGTGTCCGACCACATGGAGGTGGTCTACGACCTCGACACCGAGGCGATGGCCACTGCTGAGCGGCTGGGGATCCGTGCCGTGCGTGCCGCGACGTCAGGGACCGACCCGCGCTTCGTGGCGATGGTCCGCGACCTGGTGCTGGAGCGCGCTGCCGCCGAGCGGGGTGAGTCGCCCGAGCGCCCGGCGCTGGGCGCGCTGCCGGCCGGACCGGATGTCTGCGGCGTGGGTTGCTGCCCCAACCCGCGCGGGCCCCGCCCGGCGCTCTGCGGAGCCGACTCGTGACGGTTGCTCCCTCGGTCGCGCCTGCAGAGCTGCGCGACCTGGCCCGTTCGCTCGCCCAGGAGGGCGCCGGCCTGGCGCGCGAGATGCGTCGCGGCGGGATCGAGGTCGCGGACACGAAGACCAGCGCCGTGGACGTCGTCACCGAGGCGGATCGGGCCGTCGAGGAGCTGTTGCGCTCGCGGATCGTCGCCACGCGTCCCGACGACGCGATCCTGGGAGAGGAGGGCGACGACCGACCCGGCACCTCGGGGGTGCGGTGGGTCCTCGACCCGATCGACGGGACGGTGAACTACCTCTACGGCCTGCCCGACTGCGCGGTGTCGGTGGCGGCGGAGGTCGATGGCCAGGTGGTGGCGGGGGCCGTGGTGACCATCCCGGACGGGCGCGAGTACGCCGCGGCGCTCGGTCACGGCGCCACACGTGACGGCCGTGCGATCGCGGTCCGTCCGTCGCCGCCGCTGGGCGAACGCCTGGTGCTCACCGGCTTCGGCTACCAGCGCGAGATGCGAGAGCACCAGGCCGGCTGTGTCGCCGCTCTGCTGCCCGAGGTCCGCGACATCCGCCGGATGGGGTCCTGCGCCCTCGACCTGTGCCACGTGGCGGACGGCAGCGGGGACGGCTACGTCGAGGCGGGGCCGCAACCCTGGGACTGGTCCGCCGGCGGGCTCGTGCTGCGCGAGGCGGGTGGTCGCTTCGAGGTCCTCGACGGCACCTTCACGCTGCACCCGTACCCCGCACGCAACGTCGTCGTGGGCGCCCCCGCCGACGGCTGGGACGACTTCGTCGCCGCGCTCGCCGGGGCGGGTTTCCTCGCCTGAGCCGATCGCGGCGAAAGTCGTCCCCGGACCCCGTCCGAGGTGGGAATAGCGAGACGTCACCCACTGTTCAGGCGACACGTTGCGGACCGGCTCACCACGGAACCGGTTCATGGTGCACAATCTGGCGCCGACGACGCGCACAACTGGACGCCCGCCGTGATCCGGCGGAACGAGTCCACAGCATGGGGAGAGGTAACCGATGGCCACCGACTACGACGCACCACGCAAGTCCGAGGAGGACCAGAGCGAGGAGAGCATCGAGGAGCTCAAGGCCCGACGTCACGACAAGAACTCCGGCAAGGTCGACGAGGACGAGACCGAGGCCGCTGAGTCCTTCGAGCTCCCGGGTGCCGACCTCTCGCACGAGGAGCTCGCGGTCGAGGTCATGCCTCGTCAGGACGACGAGTTCACCTGCATGAGCTGCTTCCTGGTGCACCACCGGTCGCAGCTCGCCGACGAGAAGAAGCTCATCTGCCGCGACTGCATCTGAGCTCGGCCACCTGACGTCACGTACGCGACCGCGCCCGTCCCTCCCGGTGGGGACGGGCGCTTCGTCGTCCGCGCACCCGCCCGGTGCTGATCTCAGCTAACCGCCGATCATCCGCAGGTCATAGGGGGCCCGCGGCAGGGTGGGCGGCCTCGGCGCCCGGGCCGCCCGCTTCTCGTCGAGGTGCACCGCCTCCGCCTTCAGCTGGCGGAGGGACGGGTGGTCGACGGGCGTGCCGTGGATCATCCGTTCGATCCGCTTCACGTGTCGACCGGTGCGGTAGCGGATCGACGGGACACCCATCCGGCGGGACCGGTCGATGCTTCGGAAGTAGTCGATGCTCGTCATCCGCCGGAACGCCCGCGGGACCCACCACCCGGTCACCCGGAGGTCGACGTGGGCGGGGAAGCGGTTCCCGTTCCGCTGGCGCGCACCATCTGCCCGCATGGGCTCGATGTCCTCGCCCGACTCCTCGTCGTGGAGCGCGACGGCGATGCCGGCCAGGCGCAGCATCTGCTGCAGGACGCTCGCCCGCGGGCTCGTTCGTTCGGTCTCCCAGCGCGCCACGACCGACTGCGACACCTCGAGCAGCTCGGCCAGCCCCCGCTGCGACACGTCGAGGATCCGTCTGACCCGGCGGACCAGACCCGCCACGCCGCCGTCGAAGGGCCCCATGTGCAGCCACTGGAGCTCGTCCTCGGTCAGGTCCGCAGGCCTGGCTCCTGTCGTCGTCGTACCGTTCATGTGCCGTCTTCCTCTCGCGGCTCGCCCGTCTCCTGGGACGAGCAAACGCGCTGCGGCCGACACCCACGCGAGCTGATCCACAACCCGGCCGAACGGGCCGCGTCCGGCGGGGTTGTGGACGGGAAGTGGCGTACGACGCTCGCCGCCCGGGCCGCGTCCGCCCTCCCTCGCCCACACTGGCCAGTGAGTCGCTCACAGACTCACGGTCCAGCGGCTGCTCGGGACGCGTCGCCACGACGCTGAGTCGCTGAGAGACTCACTGGCCAGTGGCCGGTTGCTGGTGTAACAACCAGGACGCTGAGTCGCTGGGAGACTCAATGGCCAGTGCCCGGTTGTTGGTGTCACCACCAGGACGCTGAGTCGCTGGGAGACTCACTGGCCAGTGCCCGGCACCCGGACGGCGCCGAGCTGGGCCGGGCGGCGCCGAGCTGCGCGGTCAGGACTGGGCTGCGGGGGCCTTCGAGGCGTCCTGGTCGTCCTTCTGCAGCTGCGGGGGGAGGTGGCCGGTCGACTTGGCGTAGTAGTGCGCCGTGCGGCGGGCGGCCAGCATGCGCGCCACGCCGATGAGGGTGCCGCTGACGGTGGCCCACAGGACGGCCTCGCCGATGCTGACGTCGGGGTCCGCGGGGTTCGCCGGCGGGTTCTTGCCGGTCGCCGCGCGCCACGAGGAGTTGAGGAACTTCTTGGTCACGGCAGCTGCGCCGAGAGCCGCGACGAGGGAGAACGCGGAGTAGAGCTTGCTCGAGCTGTCCGAGGCGGAAGAATCCATGGCCGTCACCCTACCCAGCCGCTCGGTGGGTCCGCCCCGCCTCCAGGGCTGAGACGAGCGCGTCGGGCTGACGGGAGCTGATGAGCCAGTACGGCGTCGGGTCGGCCGGGTCGGCGATGTCCACGCGGACGCCGCGCTTGAGGTAGGGCCGGAGCAGGAGGTACGCCCGGGCGTCGGCGTCGACACCCGCCTGGCGACGTACGGCCTCCGCGTCGAGGGCGGTCACGGGCCCCACGAGCTCGAGCGGGATGTGCGCCCGGCCGGCGCGGAAGGTCGTGGCGTCCACCGAGACCCGGGGCCGTCCGTAGCCCACCAGCAGCACGACCAGGACCGCCATCGCGAGGGCCGTCACGGACCACGCGACGGCCTCGGGCGTCGCAGCGAGGACGGCCAGCCACAGGGACGCCACGAACATCGTCCCCTGCACCCACCAGCGCAGCGGAACGGTGAGGCGTTCGGCGTAGTCCACGGCGCAGAGCCTATAGATTCACTCCTCGTGCCCGACCACGACCCGACCCCTCATGCGCACCCCGACCTGGACGTCGCCGTGGTGCGCCTCGACCCCGACCTGCCGCTGCCGTCGTACGCCCACCCGGGGGACGCGGGAGCCGACCTGCACACCACCGTCGACGTTCACCTCGCGCCGGGCGAGCGCGCCCTCGTGCCCACCGGCATCGGGATCGCGCTGCCGGACGGGTACGTCGCCCTCGTGCACCCCCGGTCGGGGCTCGCGGCCCGCCACGGGCTGTCGATCGTCAACACTCCGGGCACGATCGACGCCGGCTACCGTGGCGAGGTCAAGGTGCTGCTCGTCAACCACGACCCGGTGGAGCCCGTGACCCTCAGGCGCGGTGACCGGATCGCCCAGCTCGTCGTCCAGCGGTTCGAGCGGGCGCGGTTCGTCGAGGTGGGGGTGCTCCCCGGTTCGGTCCGGGGCGCCGGGGGATACGGTTCTACAGGTACCGGTTCGCGTTCCTGAGCCGGCCTGCGTTCGAAGGAGCGCCGATCGAAGGAGTGCTGACGTGAAGTTCCGCCGCAAGGCCGACCCGACCCCCGCGACCGCGGACACCGCGGCGGAGGACGCGACGGACACCGGCTCCGGCGCGACGGCGGCGGACGGCGCCGGTCCGGACGCGGGCACGGGCCCGTTCGACGTGTCCCAGGTCGAGGGCGACGGGATCGACCGGGCCGACCTCGGCTCCGTCCTCGTGCCCCCCATCGCGGACCGCGAGCTCCGGCTGCAGGTCGACGAGCAGACCGGCCAGGTGCGCGCGGTCATGCTCGCGGGGTCCGACGGCGCCTGCGAGTTCCAGGCCTTCGCGGCTCCCCGCAACGGCGACCTCTGGTCCGAGGTCCGTCCGCAGATCGCCGAGGACATGGCGCGGCGCGGCGGCCAGGCCACCGAGCGCGAGGGCCGCTGGGGCACCGAGCTGGTGTGCCAGATGCCGGTGCGGCGTCCGGACGGGACGACCGCCACCCAGCCGTCGCGCATCATCGGCGTGAACGGCGACCGGTGGATGCTGCGCGCGTCCTTCCTCGGCCGCCCGGCCGTCGACCCGGACTCCGCTCCCGACTGGGAGGACGCCCTCGCCCAGGTCGTCGTACGACGCGGCGAGCAGGCGATGCCCGTGGGTGAGCCGCTGCCGGTCACGCTGCCGGACGACGCCCGACGGATCAGGTGACCCCATGGCCGAGAAGAGCCGGCTGCGTCAGGCGCTCTCCCGCTGGGCGGACAGCTCCGAGGCCCACCAGCGCGAGCTGCGCCAGTCACACGCGACCGACGAGGCGCTGGCCATCGCCGACGCCCCCGAGCGCGAGCACGTCGTGGTCAACGGGGTGCTGCGCACGGTCACGCTCCGACCCCGCGGTGGGGTCCCGGCCCTCGAGGCCGAGCTCGACGACGGCTCCGGCGTCATCACCCTCGTGTGGCTCGGTCGCCGGCGCATCACCGGCGTCGACCCCGGGCGGTCGGTGACCGTCGCCGGATGCATCGGGCGCCAGAGCGGCGTACCCATCATGTTCAACCCGCGATACGAGCTGCGCCCGTGACCGAGCCTGCCAGCAACGCCAGCAACGCCAGCGAGCGCACCGGGACGGGCGGCCCGGGGCACGCGGCCCCCTCGGCCGACACCGTCGAGGCCGTCGTGCGCGCCCAGCTCGCCAAGGCGCTCGGCGGCCGGCGTGGGATGGCCGAGGCGGCTGTCCCGACCATCCTGTTCACCGTCACCTGGCTGACGGCCAGCGACCTGCGCCTCGCCCTGTCGGTCAGCATCGCCGCCGCGCTGGTGCTGCTGCTGGTCCGGCTGGTGCAGCGCTCGACGGTGCAGTTCGTCCTCAACGCCCTCTTCGGCATCGGGATCGGGTGGTACTTCGTCCACCGCTCCGCGCAGTCCGGCGGCTCGGAGCAGGAGCAGGCACTGGCCTACTTCCTGCCCGGGCTCCTCTACAACGGCGGGTACGCCGTCGTGCTCGCGTTCACCTGCCTGGTCGGCTGGCCCCTCGTGGGCTTCATGGTCGGCAGCATCACCGGCGACCCGACCGCGTGGCACAAGGACAAGCAGGTCGTGAAGCTCTGCAGCCGCTTGACCTGGCTGCTGGTCGCACCGTGCCTGCTGCGGGTGGCGATCCAGGCGCCGATCTGGCTCGCCGGCAACTCCGGCTCGATGGACCCCGACGCCGCCGTGGCCGCCCTGGGCGTGCTGAAGATCGCCCTCGGCTGGCCGCTGCAGCTCGCGGCACTGGGGTCGATGATCTGGCTGCTGTCGCGCAACCGCACGCCGGTCGACGCGGACGCGGCACCGGCGTAGGGCCTCAGCCCGGGTGGTGGCCCGGTGAGAGCAGGTGCTCGAGCTCGGACTCCACCTCGGCCGGCACGACGAACAGCAGCTCGTCGCCCGACTCGAGCGGCTGCTCGGCCTCCGGCGTGTAGACCTGGCCGTCGCGCAGGATCGTGACGAGCGCGCAGTTCTCGGGGAACGGCACGAGACCGGCAGGCGTGCCGACGTAGGGGGAGTCGGCCGAGAGGGTCAGCTCGACGAGGTTGGCATTGCCCTGGCGGAAGGTGAAGAGGCGCACGAGGTCGCCGATGGAGACCGCCTCCTCCACGAGGGCGGACATGATGCGCGGCGTGGAGACGTTGACGTCGACGCCCCAGGCCTCGGTGAAGAGCCACTCGTTGTTGGGGTGGTTGACCCGCCCGACGGTGCGCGGGACGCCGAACTCGGTCTTCGCGAGCAGCGAGGTGACCAGGTTGGCCTTGTCGTCACCGGTGGCGGCGATGACCACGTCGCACTTGCCGAGCTGGGCCTCGGCCAGGGAGGACAGCTCGCACGAGTCGGCGAGCAGCCACTCGGCGTTCGGGACCCGCTCGGGCCGGATCGCCGACGGGGCCTTGTCGATGAGCAGGATCTGGTGGCCGTTCTCGATCAGCTCCCGGGCGATCGATCGACCCACGGCTCCGGCTCCGGCGATGGCGACGCGCATGTCTCAGGTGTCCTTCAGTCGTCGTCCGGCCCGGACTCGAGCACGGCGTAGGCGTGGGCGGCGTTCTCCTCGCGGATCACGATGTGCAGCATGTCGCCCTCCTGGAGCACCGTCTCGCGCGTCGGCAGCATGCCTTCGCCGAGCCGGTCGATCCAGGCGATCCGGCTGCGTGACTGCATCTGGAACTCGACGGTGCGGTTGCCGATCCAGGACTCCGGGACCGGGATGTGGTCGACGCGGATCGTCCCGGACGGGTCGCGGAAGTCGGGCTCCGCCCCAGCCGGCAGGATGCGCCGGAGGATCTGGTCGGCGGTCCACTTCACCGTCGCGACCGTCGTGATGCCCAGCCGCTGGTAGACCTCGGCACGACCGGGGTCGTAGATACGGGCGACGACCTGCTGGAGGCCGAAGGTCTCGCGCGCCACGCGGGCGGCGATGATGTTGGAGTTGTCGCCGCTGGAGACGGCGGCGAAGGCGTCCGCGCGGCGGATGCCGGCCTTCTCCAGCACCTGCTGGTCGAAGCCGTAGCCGGTGATCTTGTCGCCGTTGAACTCGGGGCCGAGGCGGCGGAAGGCGTCGGGCTCGCTGTCGATCACGGACACGGTGTGGTTGCGGTCCTCGAGGCTGCGGGCGAGCGTCGATCCGACGCGGCCACAACCCATGATCACGACGTGCACGCCAGAACCGTATCCCAGCGGGGAATCCGTTCGTGGCGGGACTAGGCTCGCGCCCGTGAGTGTCGGAGACGTGTCCAAGCGGATCCTGCTGGGCCGCAAGCTCCGCAGCAGCCAGCTGGGGGAGACGCTGCTTCCGAAGCGGATCGCGCTGCCGGTGTTCGCCAGCGACGCGCTGTCCTCGGTGGCATACGCGCCCGACGAGGTGTTCATCATGCTGGCCGTCGCCGGCACGTCGACGTACGTCTGGTCGTGGAAGATCGGCCTCGCCGTCGCACTCGTCATGCTCACCGTCGTCGCGAGCTACCGCCAGACCGTCCACGCCTATCCCTCGGGCGGCGGGGACTACGAGGTGGCCACGGTCAACCTCGGGCGCAACGCCGGCGTGACGGTCGCCAGCGCCCTGCTCGTCGACTACGTGCTC
>DASTPB010000061.1:0-19083 GCA_035762385.1 Nocardioides sp.
CCCGCTGGGTGCTCGTCGCTCGGCCGCGCTCGGGGACCTGGCCCGGACCCAGACCGCGCTCGACCTGTTCAACCAGACCCACCAGGCCAACCAGGCCAACCTGGCCACGGAGCCCCGACAGTCCAGCGAGCCCAGCCAGCCCGCCGAACCGAGCGAGGAGCCTGCCGCAGCCGACCTGCCGACCGCCCGCGAGGTCGTCCTCCACGTCCACGTCGACGCCGGCTTCACCGAGAAGGGCGTCACGGTGTTCGGTCCGACCGGCCGACTCGAGGAGGGCCAGCGCCTGCTGCTGCTCGACCAGGTCCGATCCTGGTGTGCCGACTCCCGCACCCGGATCATCGTCAAGCCCGTCATCGACCTCAACGCCGACCTCTCAACCGCCGCCTACGCGGTCCCCGACCGGATCCGCGAGCAGATCATCCTCCGCGATCGCACGTGCGTCTTCCCGTGGTGCACCCGCCCCGCCCGCCGCTGCGACATCGACCACATCACCGAGTACGACCATGACGCCGCCGCAGAGGGCCGCCCCCAGCCGGGACCGACGCAGACGGACAACCTCGCGTGCCTGTGCCGTTCCCACCACCGGTTGAAGACGCATACGGCCTGGCGCTACCGGATGACCAGCAACGGCGTCTTCGAGTGGACGTCCCCGCACGGCCACCGCTACCGGCGCGACCGTGACGGCACGAGCGCGCTGGACCCACCTGATCCCAAGATCCCGCGACCTCGCCGACCATGACTCCGCCCCGGACCCCGCGACCCACCCGGTAGCGGGGCCACAGGCACGTCTGCTTCCCGTGCCACGCGAGATACGGTCGCCCTCGTGAGCCCCAGCTGCAGCTTCCCGAGCCTCGTCCGGGCCACTTCAGGGGTGTGGGTGCGGCTCGCTACCGACGACGACGCCCAGCTGATCGCCGACTGGACGGACGACCCCCAGGTCCATCGGTGGTGGGGTGGTCGAGCCATCGCGGTGGACGAGGTCCGGGCGAAGTACACGGGACGTCGCGCCCCGAAGGTCATCTCGTACGTCATCTGCGAGCAGGAAGATCCAGTGGGGTATGTGCAGGCCTGGCAGCGGCACGATCGGTGCGGCCTCGACATGTTCATCGCTTCCCACGCCCAGGGTAGAGGGGTGGGTTCAGTGGCCGCCCGAGCGCTCTCCGAGGAGCTGACCGGTGCTGGGTGGGAGCCGCTCACCGTCGACCCTGCGCTCGACAACTCTGCGGCAATCAAGGCGTGGCGGTCTGCCGGCTTCGTCGAGACCGGTGAACCGGTGGACGACGACGGGGTGCTCGTGCAGCTCATGACCTTCGTCCCCTGAGGATGAAAGGCGAACGGTGAGCCGTCGGCAACTCGTGGCACGGACCGCGGGACAGACGCCTTCCGCGTGCCCGTGACCCAGGTCTGGGTGCGTCGCGACAGCAGGTGGACGCGCCTCGCGTGCCACGCACGTCCATGCCGGGCCTGACGCCGTCACAGAAGCGCCTCGAGCCCCGCCCACGCGGCTGAGCCGAGGCGGCGGTCCGCCTCGTCCGTACCGCCTCGTCGCATGCGGACGCCGCCCGCCGCCGGAGATTCGCCTGGAAGTACTGTTCGATGGCCGGCCTCCGGGTCCGAGACGAGGGTCGTCGCCAGGCCGTGGGTGTCGCGCCGACGTCTGATGGCCTCGGCCATCGCCAGGGATGGCCAGACCTGGTCGTCACCACCAGCGACGAGGAGCAGCTCGGCGATCCGCTCCACCGGGATCGCGGCGGCCGACACGGCCTCGGGCGATCGGCGACGGGACTCCTCGTGGAGCTCCACGAACGCTGGCGGGTCGGTGTCGGGTGACCAGTCCTCGACGAAGCCCACGTACGGAAGCGCGCTGTCCCCGAGCGTCCAGTGCGACGTCACGCTGCCGTCTGACCGGATCCCCGCCCAGACGACGTCGGACGGCGCGAAGGCTGCCACCGCGCTGACCTGAGGGCTGTGGGCGCCGACCAGGAGCGCGGCCTCGCTGCCGAACGACGTACCGAGCACGACGACCCGGTCGGCGACACGGTTCAAGTCGGTGACCCGGTCGAGGAAGAGCTCGAGCGAGATGTCCCACGGTCCCTCGTTCTGGCCCGGGCCGCCGAACCATCGGACCGACTCCGCGATGGCCCCGTGGCGCGCCAGCAGCTCGGCGCGCGACGAGTCGATCCGACCGCTGGAGCCGGCCAGCACCAGGACAGCGGTCCCGGACGGCCGCTCCGGTGTCCACCGCACGCCTTCGATCCCCGGGAGATGCTCGGAGCGCATGGCGGCAGTCTTCCAGCCGGGGCCGGCTGGTCCGCGCGCTGGGCGCCCGACCTGTCCGGTCCAGCGTGCTGTCATGCGCATCGTGTTCCTGGGGGACAGCCACCTTGCGCGAGTGAGGCGGGATCTCACGCTGGTCGGACCTGATGTCTGCAACGCGGCGCAGGGCGGCGCGTCCATCCGTGATCTGGTGGCGCAGGCGACGAGGGCAGCCATCCACCACAGCGACCTGGTCGTCCTGTCGGTCGGCACCAACGACGCCGCACCGTGGAAGCAGGTACCCGTGCCGGCATTCGCGCGAGCCATCCGCCGGGGGTCGACGAGGCACGCCTGACAGGTGCGGGCGACCGGACGAACGCGGTCATCGATGCGTACCGCGACGCCGCGCTCGCTGTCTGCGACGACGTCGGCGCGGGAGTCGTCCGCACCGACCGCGTCATCGAGCCACTCGGCGCCACCGCGTTCGTCGACGACGGCCTCCACCTGAGCGGCCCGGCCCACAAGGTGGTGCTCCGCGCGATCGCCGTCGCCGTCCACGAGCTGGCGTGAGCTACAGCGCCCGCGCCACCCACTCCTCGTCGAGCATCGCGTACTCGACCTCGTCCACCCATCCGAGCTCGCGGTGCCAGAGTGCCTTGACTGCATGGCGCTCGCGCCGCATGCCCGCCTGCTCGAGCACACGGACGGACGCGACGTTGTCGAGGTTCGCAGCGGCGGTCACCCGGCGCAGGCCGAGGCCGTCGAAGGCCGCCTGCAGCAGGGCGCGAGCAGTGGCACGCCCGATGCCCTGTCCCGCGGCCTCCGGTCGCACGATGTAGCCGATGACCCCGTCGGTGCCCTGCGGGTGGCCCGGCTGCCCGGAGCCGTCCACGATGTCGAGGAAGCCCATGGCCACGACCTGCCCGTCCCGCTCCACGACACAGGAGTGGTCCGTCGCGCTGTCGGGCACCGCGAGCCACTCACGGCGTACGTCGTCGGGAGCGACGTAGGTGCGCACCATGAACCTGTTGACGCCAGGATCGTTGCGGAAGGACTGCAGCACCTCGATGTCGTCCTCGGTGGCCTCCCGGAACAGCAGGTCGCCTGTCCGCGCAGGCCAAGGACCGGCTCGTTCCGTCACGGACCGCATCGTGGCACGTGAGCCCGGATCGCCTGAGCCCGCTCAGTCGACGTCGGTGACGTCGACCACGAGGCGCGGTGGGTCGGTGAGCGTGAAGACGCGGAACGGCCGGGGGTCGCCCTGGACGCCGGCGAAGACCTGCGTGTAGCCCTCGAACCAGCCGTCCACCTGGACCTCCGCCAGTGCGCCGGCGGGTCCGAGCCGCGCCGGCACCTCGAAGGAACCGGGCTCGGGCATGGCGGTGCCGGCCGCGCTGATCGTCAGCACCTGGTCGCCCTCGAGTGGTACGACGTCGCCGCTGCCGTCGGCGACCGCCTGGTCCTCCCAGGAGACGCCCCAGCCGGGGGTCGTGGTGCCGCTGAGCTCGAGCACGACGCGGTCGAAGCCGTCGTGGTCGCCGAGGCGTACGTCGACGAGCTGCAGGTCCCAGTCTCCCGACGGCTCGGCGGTCTGCGCCTCGGTCGTCGCCGGGAACGGCGGACCGTCCGGCGCGGACGGGGTCGGCGAGGGAGGCTCGGAGGCCGCGTCCGCCGACCCGGACGGCTCGGAGGAGGGCTCGGAGGAGGGCTCGGGGGAGGTCGTCCCAGACGTCTTCGTCGGCTCGGGCGACGACGTGGAGGTGTCGGTCGCGGAGGTGGGGGAGGCGTCGGTCCCACAGGCCGCCAGGACCACCATCGCCGCTGCGAGTGCCCCGCCCAGAGCCCGCCCCATCGTTCTCCCTCGCTCGGTGTCGTCGACCGGAGGCCCACCCTAGGGGCCATGACCTCCGATCGCCGGGATCACGGCCGCAGCAGGATCTTCCCGCGTCGACCGGGGGCGCCGTTCGCGCGCGCCGCGTCGGCGATCTCCTCGAGGCCGTAGACCTTCTCGACGGGCAGCGTGAGGGCCCCTGACCCGATGCCGGAGACCAGCTCGCCCATCAGTGCGGCTCGCTTCTCTCGCGACATCGCGCCGAACACCTTGCTGCCCCAGAAGCCCTTGATCAAGATCTGCTTGAAGATCACGTCTCCCGACCCGATCTCCATCGTGGGGGACGCCATCGCGCCGAACACCACGAGCACGCCGTCCTCGGCGAGCAGCGAGACGACGTCACCGGCGGACGACCCGCCGACCGAGTCCACGCCGGCGACGATCGGCGCGTCACCCACGATCTCGTGGACGCGCTCCCGCCAGCCGTCGTCGTCGGTCGCGACGACGCGCTCGATGCCCTGCTCGGCCAGCTCGGCGACGCCGTCGGCCCGACGGACGAGGCCCAGGACGCGGACGCCACGGGCCTCGGCCAGCTGGGCGACGAGGCGGCCGACGGCACCGTTGGCGGCGTTCTGGACGATCCAGTCACCCTCGGACACGTCGAGGAAGTCGAGGAGCGCGATGGCGCTGAACGGCATCGAGACGAGCTGGGACGCCGCCTCGTCGCTCATCCCGTCCGGCACCGGGACGAGCCCCGCCGCCGGGGCGACGAGCAGCTCCGCCCACGCTCCGAAGCTGCCGCCCGTCGCGACCCGCTGTCCGACCTCGAGGCCGTCGACACCCTCGCCGAGGGCCTCCACCACGCCGACCGCCTCGGTGCCGGCGCGCGCGGGCATCTCGGGCTTGAAGCCGTAGCTGCCGCGCACCGTCCAGAGGTCGTGGTTGTGGATCGGCGAGAGGAGCACGCGGACGAGCGCCTGGCCCGGACCGGGCTCGGGGTCCGGCACCTCTTCCACCGAGAGGACCTCGGCCGGGTCGCCGAACCTGGGCTGGACGAGTGCGCGCATGGGGATGGCCTTCCGTTGCTGGTGTCTACCTCGTGGCACAACCCCACGTGGGGGCCGCGTATGCCGCTGACGGGAAGGTGAGGGCGAGGTCACAGACCGGGCTGGCGCCGCACGGCACACTGGGGAGCATGCCCCCGGAGCCGAAGCCCCCGCAGCCGCGGGAGGACGTCGACCGCAGGCTCGAGGAGTCGATCCTCGACCTGCTCGCGCAACGGGCGCCCACGTCGACGATCTGTCCGTCCGACGCAGCGCGGGCGGTCGGCGACGAGAGCTCGTGGCGCGAGTTGATGGAGCCGGCCCGCCGCGCCACCCGCCGGCTGGTGGACCGCGGCCAGGTCGAGGTCACCCAGGGCGGTCACGTCGTCGACCCCTCGACCGCGAAGGGACCGATCCGGATCCGCCTCACTCGCTGAACAGCTGGCCCTCGGCCTCGGCCGACGTCACCTCGAGGCGCAGTGCCTGGACCTTCTCCGGCGGCAGCCCGAGGCGGGACAGGATGACCTGCACCTGCGGGAGCACCCAGCTGTAGGACTCCACCGCGACCCGCCCCGCCTCGCTCTGCACCGAGATCCACACCACGGGGTCGCCCGCGCGGTCGGGTAGCCAGTGGGCGCCGACCACCCCCGACGGCGCCAGCGACGCGACGATCGGCAGCATCGCCGCGTCGGCGGCGCGACGGAGCTGGTCGTCGGTCACCCGACCACGCTAGCGCCGCACCCTGCCGGGTGACCCCGTCGTGACACCCCGGTCCGCGCGTGCGAGTGTGGACAGAGACGGGACGGGGCTGAAGAAGTCGGTTCGCTCCCGTGTGCCACTCGAGAGGGGCGGCAGCATGGACCCCGGACAACAGGCTCAGGCCCTTGCCGACCTCGCTCAGGCGCTCCAGTCGGTCCACGACACCGCACCGACCGCTGACGCCGTGATCGACCGGGCCCTCGAGCTCGTGCACGACGCCGACTGGGTCAGCCTGACCGTCCGCAGGCGGGGGTCCTACGACACCCTGGCCTCGACCGCACCCGAGGCTCAGCAGGCCGACGAGCTCCAGTACGCCCTCGGGGAGGGGCCGTGCGTCGACGCGTCCCACGCAGCGGAGTGGTGCCGCAGCGGCTCGGTGGCACGGGACGCGCGCTGGCCGAGGTGGGGGCCGCGGGCGGCCGAGCTCGGCATCCGGTCGCTGCTGAGCGTCCAGCTCTCGACCGAGGACAGCGCGATCGGCGCGCTCAACGTCTACTCGCGGCGTGAAGGAGCCTTCGACGACCGGGACGAGGTCGACTTCGCCGTCCTCTACGGCGCGCATGCGGCGATCGCGCTCACCTCGGCACGCGAGATATCGGGCCTGCGGAGCGCCCTCCAGACCCGGCACTCGATCGGCGTCGCGCAGGGCATCCTCATGGAACGCTACGGACTGGACCTCGACACCTCGTTCGACCTGCTGCGGCGCTACTCCTCCCAGCTGAACGTCAAGCTGGTGGACGTGGCGACCGACATCGTCAGCAGCGGGCAGCTGCCGAGCGTCGAGGAGCAGGGTCCCCACGCCGACGCGGCCGACCCCGTGGCGGTGCAGGGGATCGAGGACTGAGCCGCGGCGACGCGGGCGCCCGGACCCGGCACGACCCCGGTCCGCTGCCCGCGGATCCGCCGCCGGCAGAACCCCCTGTGGTCGGGGCCGCTGCCGCGACACGCTGGCGGCATGACCACCCACACCACCTCCGAACGCATCGAGGACGAGCTCGTCCGGCGGCTGATGCACCAGCGGATCGTCGTCCTGGGCGAGGAGCTCGGCGAGCGCAACGGCAACCGCCTGATGCACCAGCTCCTCCTCCTGTCCGCCGAGGACCCCCGCGCCGACATCAGCCTCTGGATCAACTCGCCCGGCGGCTCCGTGTCGTCGATGCTCGCCATCCACGACGTCATGAGGCTGATCCCCAACGACGTCAGCACCCTCGCCATGGGCATGGCCGCCAGCGCCGGGCAGTTCCTGCTCTCGGCCGGCACCCCCGGCAAGAGGTACGCCCTGCCCCACTCGCGCGTGCTGCTCCACCAGGGCTCGGCCGGCATCGGCGGCACCGCGGTGGACATCGAGATCCAGGCCGACGACCTGCGCCACACCCGCGACACCGTCCTCGGACTCGTCGCCGAGCACACGGGCCAGGACCGTGAGACCGTCGAGCGCGACTCGAGGCGCGACCGCTGGTTCAGCGCCGAGGACGCGCGGGCGTACGGCTTCGTCGACCAGGTGATCAGCTCCGTCGACCACGTCACCCCGGCGCGCACCCGCCCGGTGGGTCTGGCGGGTGTGCGATGAGCCCCCACCAGATGAGCACCTACACGATCCCGTACGTCGTCCAGCAGACGCCGCGCGGCGAGCGCACCCTCGACCTCTACTCGCGGCTGCTGTCGGAGCGGATCGTCTACCTCGGGACCGAGATCGACGACGGGGTCGCCAACGCGGTCATCGCCCAGCTGCTCCACCTGTCGTCGGAGAACCCCGAGATCCCGATGAGCCTCTACATCAACTCACCGGGGGGCTCGATCACGGCGATGCTCGCGATCTATGACGCGATGCAGTTCGTGAAGCCGCCGGTCGAGACCGTGTGCGTCGGGCAGGCCGCGTGGACCGCCGCCGTCCTGCTCGCCGGCGGCGCGCCCGGCCGGCGCGCGATCCTGCCGCACGGACGGGTGGTGCTGCACCAGCCCGCCACCCAGGGCCGCGGCACGATCCCGGACCTCATCCTCGAGGCCGACGAGGTGGCCCGCGTGCGGCTGCTGCTCGAGGAGGTGCTCGCCCAGCACACCGGGCGCACGCCCGAGCAGATCAGGCAGGACACCGACCGCACGCTCGTCCTGCCAGGCGGGGCCGCGGTGGACTACGGGCTCGTCGACACCGTCCTGCGCGAGCAGGCGCCGGCGCTCGCCTGAACCGGCGGCGGGGTCAGGCGGCCAGGGCCAGGGCGTCCGGTCGACCGGCACGCACCGCGAGCCGTCGGACGCTCAGGTCGAGGGCACCGGCGATGGCCTGCAGCATCTCCGACGACGGGTCCTTCAGGCCGCGCTCGACCTCGGAGAGGTACTGCACGGACACCCCGGCCCTGCCGGCGACGTCCTTGAGCCGCTCGCCGCGGGCCGTGCGCTCGCGATGGAGCTCCTCGCCGACGAGCTCGCGCCACAGGCGCTCGGGCGCCGGGGGCGCATCTTGCTGCTGCACCGGGAACCGCACGACATCTCCCATGCCGTCGAATGTAGCCACGACACCGGTCACGTGGCTCGCGGTTCTGCTGACAGCAGAACGGCGCGGTTCACGGGTCGATCCTGAGGCGTCGGGTGTCGTGGGCCCACATGGCGATCTCGACGCGGTTGCGGGCCCCGAGCTTGGTCATCAACGACGCGACGTGGGTCTTGACGGTGCTCAGGCCGACGAAGAGCTCCGCTGCGATCTCGGCGTTGGTCCGCCCTCGTGCCACCAGTGCGAGCACCTCCTCCTCGCGGTGGGTGAGCGGGTCGACCGGCTGGACCGGCACCGCCGGCGCCTGGTCGGCGAAGGTCGCCAGCAACCGTCGGGTGACGTTGGGGGCGATCAGCGCGTCCCCGCTGGCTGCCGCGTGGATGGCCTGCACGAGCAGCTCGGGTCCGGCGTCCTTGAGCAGGAAGCCGCGGGCGCCGGCGCGCAGGGCGCCGAGGACGTACTCGTCGAGGTCGAAGGTGGTGATCACGACCACCGCCATCGGGTCCGTCACGGTCGGTCCGGCGAGGCGCCGCGTCACCTCGACGCCGTCGAGGCCGGGCATCCGGATGTCGACGAGGAGGACGTCGGGACGCAGCCGGGTCGCCAGGCCGATCGCCGACAGCCCGTCCGCTGCCTCGCCGACGACCTCGATGTCGGGCTGCGCGCCGAGGATCATCACCAGACCGGTCCGGACCAGGTCCTGGTCGTCGGCCACGACGACGCGGATGCTCATGGGGGTGCTCATGGCAGCGCCTCGACCGGCAGCACGGCCTCGACCACCCAGCCACCTCCGGGCCCCGGCCCCGCGGTGAGCGACCCGCCGAGGAGCTGGGCGCGCTCGGCCATGCCCAGCAGGCCGAACCCGGGCTCCGGGGCCGGCCCCGGATCGGCCCGTCCGTCGTCGCTGACCCGCAGGGTGACGGCGTCGCCCTCCCGGCGCACGTCGATCCCGACGCGGGTCGCGTTCCGCGCGTGCCGTACGGCGTTGGTCAGCGACTCCTGCGCGAGCCGGTAGAGCGCCGCGTCCACGGGTGGTGACAGCGGGGCCAGCGAGCCACCCAGCGACACCTCGACCGTGGGCGTCGCGTCGGCGCGCGACAGCGCAGGCAGGTCCGCAACGCCCGGCTGCGGGGAGTAGGCGACGGCCTCCTCGTCGCGCAGCACCCGCACCATGGTCCTCATCTCCGCCAGGGTTCGCGACGCCTCGGACTCGATCGCGGCGAGGACCTCGACAGCCTTCTCCGGCTGGATGCCGGCGACCACGCCACCGGCCTGCGCCTGCACCGCGATGGCCGAGACGTGGTGGGCGACGATGTCGTGCAGCTCTCGGGCCAGGGCCACGCGCTCCTGGTTGCGGATCTCGCGCTGCTGGCGGTCCCAGAGGTCCGCGCGGTAGCGGAACACCGCCGCGAGCGCGACCACCAGCAGCAGCAGCACGCTCCCGCCGAACACGTCGGCCCGGCCCGCGGAGGAGGCGTACATGCCCAGCGCCGCGACGACCGTCACGAACGCGCTCCCCACGACGATCTCGCGTCCCGAGCCCCACCGCACGAGCGAGTAGAGCAGGACCAGGACGGCCATCATGGAGTACAGGCCGAGGTCGCCGACCTCCGACGTCAGCTGGAGGACCGAGAGCACCCCGGCGACGCCCCACCCGACCAGGGCGGCCACCAGGGGCCGGTCGCGCCGCCAGAGCAGGGCGGGCACCAGCGCCAGGGCGAGGACCACCGCGACGGGTCGCCAGGCCAGGCCTGGCCGGACGATGCCCTCGACCACTGCGGCGACCGCGAAGCCGCCTGCGAGCAGCCAGTCGAGTCGACCGACGCGGGGGACGTGGTCAGGCCGAGGCTCGTGCCAGAGGGAGCGCCGGACCGTGACCACGGCCCCAGCGTAGGCATCGGCGTGCCCCACCGTGCTCCGCCGAAAGTACGAGGGGCGGACCGTGCCTTCGGGCAGGCGAGCTCCGGCCCGTGAGTGGATCTGCCGGCCGCCGGATTGGGCGAGCGTTGTCCCACCGATCCTTCACGACAAGGGAGCCCATCATGACGACACCTCGACCCACCACGACCCTGGACGACCAGCCGGTCCCGGTGAGGGCCGCGCTCGCCGCGGCGTGGACGAGCTTCATGTTCCTCTACGCCTACGTCGACATCCTCAACTTCTTCACGCCCGGTGTCGTCGCGGACATCCTCGCGGGCAGGGTCTTCGAGTTCGACCTGTCCCAGACCTTCTCCACCGCGGCCCTGGCCCTGGTGTCCGTCCCGGCCTTCATGGTCGTGCTGTCAGTGGTGCTGCCAGCGGGGGCGGCCCGCGTCACGAACCTCGTCGTGGCCGTGCTCTACGTCCCGGTCACGGTGTTCAACCTCGTCGGTGGGTCCTGGCTGTTCTTCTACGGCCTCGGGGTCCTGCTGGAGCTGCTCCTCCTGGCCGTCATCGTGCGGTACGCCTGGACCTGGCCCACCACGGCACCGTCGGGCACCCGACAGGCTCAGGTCCCGCAGAAGGTGGTGTAGCGGCCGAAGGAGTCGGGCGCGGGCTCGGCGTAGCGCTCGAGCCCGGCCCGCTCGTCGTACGGCGCTGTCACGGCGTCGAGCAGCTGATCGAGGGGTGCGAGGTCGCCGGCCGTGGCCGCGGCGAGCGCCTTCTCGACGAGGTGGTTGCGGGGGACGTAGACCGGGTTGGTGCGGTCCATGGCAGCGGCGTCCGGGCCGAGCGCGAGCCAGCGGGCGGTCCATGCGTCGAAGCCGGCGAGGTCGAGGAACATCCCGCGAGCCGGTTCGGCGTCGCCACGCGCGGCCGCGCCGAGGCTGCGGAAGAACGACGTGTGGTCGACGTGGTCGGCCTGGACGAGCGCGACGAGGTCGCTCACGAGGGTGGACGCCGTGGCCCGGTCGACGTCGCCGGGCAGCCCCAGCTTCGCCCGCATGCCCGCGGACCAGGCGGCGGAGTAGAGGTCCCGGAAGGCGCCGAGCGACTCGACGGCGACCGCCACCGCTGCGTCCTGGTCGTCGGCCAGGAGGGGGAGCATCGCCTCGGCGAGCCGGGCGAGGTTCCACTCCGCGACCACCGGCTGGTTGCCGAACGCGTAGCGACCACCGGTGTCGATGGAGCTGTAGACAGTCGCCGGGTCGAAGGCGTCCATGAACGCGCACGGCCCGTAGTCGATGGTCTCGCCCGAGATCGTCATGTTGTCGGTGTTCATCACGCCGTGGACGAAGCCGACGAGCATCCACCGCGCCACCAGCGCGGCCTGCGTGGCGACGACGGCCTCGAACAGCGCGAGGTGGGGGTGATCGGCCTCGGCGGCTGTCGGGTGGTGGCGCGCGATTGCGTGGTCGGCGAGGCGTCGGAGCAGGTCGAGGTCGTCGGTGCTGCGGGCGTACTGGAAGGTGCCGACCCGCAGGTGGCTGCTCGCCACCCGGGCCAGCACGGCCCCCGGCAGCACCGTCTCGCGCTGCACGGGACGCCCGGTGGCGACGACCGCCAGGCTGCGGGTGGTGGGGATGCCGAGGGCGTGCATCGCCTCGCTGACGACGTGCTCGCGCAGCATCGGGCCGACGGCGGCGAGGCCGTCGCCGCCCCGGGAGAACGGCGTACGCCCGGAGCCCTTGAGGTGGAGGTCCCGGGGCCGTCCGGCGTGGTCGACGAGCTCGCCGAGCAGCAGGGCCCGACCGTCCCCGAGTCGCGGGGAGTAGCCACCGAACTGGTGACCGGCGTAGGCCTGGGCCACCGGCGTCGCTCCCTCCGGCAGCCGGGTGCCGGTGAGCAGCCCGATGCCGTCTTCGCGCAACCAGCCCGGGTCGAGGCCGAGGTCGGTGGCCAGCGGCTCGTTGAGGACGAGCACCCGCGGCTCCGGGGCGTCGGCGGCCTGCCAGGGCAGGGCGAGCTCGGGCAGCTCGCGGGCGAAGCGGCCGTCGAGGACGAGGGTGGGTGCCGAGGTCACGTCGTCGACGATACGCGTCGGGCGGTGGACGACCGCCCGGTCAGCCGCCGCCGGCGGGCAGCGCCTCGAGCATGACGTCGGGGTTGTCACGAGCGGTGACCTGGGCGCGCCACTGGTCCACGAAGAGGGCCAGCCGGGTGCCGTCACTGCGCTCCAGCACCTCGACACCGCGCTTGCCCGCGAGGGCGGCCGCGCCGTCGGCGTCGGTGCGCCGGGCGACCTGGTAGTCGAGGCGCGAGAAGCGGATCGGCGAGTTGAACTCGTTGGTCATCCGGTCCTCGACGACCTCGAACTGCATCGGGCCGACGGCCGCGAGGACCGGGTTCTGGTCACCGCGGAGGTCCGAGCGCAGCACCTGCACCACGCCCTCCTGGTCGAGCTGCTCGATGCCTCGGCGGAACTGCTTGTAGCGGCCGATGTCGCCCGCGCTGGCGGTGACGAAGTGCTCGGGCGCGAAGCTCGGGACGGGCGGGTACTCGATGGGCTCGCCGACGTAGACGGTGTCGCCGACGCGCAGCGCCTGGGCGTTGACGAAGCCGATGATGTCGCCCGGCGCGGCGGTCTCCACGGCGGCGGTGTCGCGGCCGAAGACCGACTGCGCGAACTTGGTGGCGAACGGGCGGCCGCTGCCGGCGTGGGTGACGACCATGCCGCGCTCGAAGGTGCCGGACACGACCCGGGCGTAGGCGAGGCGATCGCGGTGCGCGTTGTTCATCCCCGACTGCACCTTGAAGACGAACGCGCTGAAGTCGTCGCCGGTCCCACGCACCGACCCGTCGACGCCCTCGGTGGCGCTCGGGTCGGGAGCGATGTCGAGGAGCAGGTCGAGCAGCTGGGCGACACCGAAGTTCTGCAGGGCCGAGGCGAACATCACCGGGGTCGTCTCGCCGGCGAGGAAGCGGCCCTGGTCGTGGTCGGCCTCGTCGAGCTCGAGCAGCTCGTGCTCCTCGACCGCGGTGGCCCAGGCGAGCGCGTCGGCCTCCTCGACCTCGTCGGCGGCCATCCGCCGCTCGGGTGCCCGAGTGGCCCCGCCGGCGGTGCGGGTGTACTTCACGAACTCGCCCGTGCGCCGGTCGAGCACCCCGCGGAAGTCCCCGGCCTCGCCGACCGGCCAGGTCAGTGGCGTGGGCCGCAGCCGGATCTTCTCCTGGATGAGGTCCATCAGCTCGAGCGCGGACAGGCCCGGCCGGTCCCACTTGTTGATGACCGTCATCACCGGGATGCCGCGCAGCGCGCACACCTTGAAGAGCTTGAGGGTCTGCGGCTCGAGCCCCTTGCCGGCGTCGACCAGCATCACCGCGGAGTCGACGGCCGAGAGCACGCGGTAGGTGTCCTCGGAGAAGTCGCTGTGGCCGGGGGTGTCGACGAGGTTGATCACGTGGTCGCGGTAGACGAACTGGAGCGCCGCCGACGTGATCGAGATGCCGCGTGCCTTCTCCATGGCCATCCAGTCGGACACCGTGGCCCGTCGGTCGCCCTTGCCGTGCACGGCGCCGGCCTCGGTGATCACCCGGGCGTGCAGGGCGAGGGCCTCGGTGAGGGTCGACTTGCCGGCATCCGGGTGGCTGATGACGGCGAAGGTACGGCGGGGGCGGGTGTCGGGCACCGCGCGAATCTACCCGGAGGACCGCGCCAGGGCCGCGTCCACGGCCCTCGCGGAGAGCACCGAGTCGAGGGCGAGCCGCACGCACCCGACCAGCCCGGCCCGGTCGCCGTACGCCGCCGGCACGACCTGCAGGTCGCGCCCGGCGAGCGCGGTGGTGGCGCTGAAGAGGCCCTCGCGCAGCCCGGCCGAGAAGGTCTCGAAGGCGGCGGCCATGTCGCCTCCCACGACGACGGTCCGGGGGTTGAGCACGGTGACGGTCGCGGCGAGCGCCTCGCCGATGTGGCGCCCGGACTCGCGTACGACGGCGCGGGCCCGCCCGCTGCCGCGTCCGGCGGCGGCCACGAGGTCGCGCACGTGGTGGACGTCGTCGCCGGCGGCGCGGAGCCGCTCGACGAGCGCCCAGCCGCTCGCGACCGTCTCCAGGCAGCCCGTCTCGCCGCAGCGGCAGCGCAGTCCGTCCGCCGCGGGAACCTTGACGTGGCCGAGCTCCCCGGCGGCGTTGCGGTGGCCCCGGACGAGCCGGCCGTCCGCCACGATCGCGAGCCCCACCCCCGTCGATGCCTTGAGCACCAGCGCCTCGTCGTGGTCGAGCACGGTCGGCGCCACGTCGGCGCGAGCGGTCGGCATCTGCGACAGCGCCATGACCCGCATGTCGTTGTCGAGGGTGAGGGGAGCCTGGGTCAGGTCCTGCAGGTAGGGCGCGAGCGGGACGCCGTCCCACCCGGTCAGGGCGGGGGAGTCCATGCTCATCGCCCGCACGGGGTCGACGGTGCCGGCCAGCGACATGCCCACCCCGCGGACGTCGGCCCCGCCGCGGCCGAGGCCGTCGAGCATCCGGTCGAGGTGGCTCACGACCACCGGCATCAGGACGTCAGGACCCTGTCCGGTCTCCTGGTCGATGCTCACCGAGGCGAGCTCGGTGCCGTCGAGCGAGCTCACGGAGAGCTGGGAGCGGCTGCGCCCGACCGCGATCCCCAGCACGAGTCCGGCGCTGCCGTTGAGGACGAGCGTCGTCGCGGGGCGCCCACCCGTCGCGAGCTCCTCGGCGCCCTCGAGCACCAGCCCGGCGTCGGCCAGCGCAGCGAGCCGGGCGTTGACGGCGGTGCGGGAGAGCCCGGTGGCGCGTCCGAGCGCTCCGCGGGTCGCGGCCTGTCCGGTGCGGATGAGCTCGAGCACCTCGCCGGCGGTGGCCGCGGGCAGGACCGGCGGCGGGGGAGGCGGGGGCTGGGTCATGGTGGGGCCGATTGTGGCACCAGTAAATATGTCTTGAAAAGACGTAAGTTCCGTTGCATCGGGACCGAAGCGTCCGTACGGTGGTGCGCCATGGACCCGATCACCCCCGTCGACGCCTGCGACTTCACGGTCTTCGGCGGCACCGGCGACCTCGCCCTGCGCAAGCTCCTCCCTGCGCTCTACCTGCGCGACCGCGACGGGCAGCTGCCTGAGGGGTTCCGCGTCATCGGCGTCTCCCGCGCCGAGGTCGACGACCAGGGCTACCGCGCCCTCGTGGCCGACGCGCTGCGCCGACACGTCCTGGCCGAGGACCTGGACGCCCCGGTGGTGGACCGGCTGCTCAGCCGGTTGCACCACGTCACCCTCGACGTCGCCGACATGGCGGCATGGCACCAGCTCCACGACCGCCTCAAGGACGGGGCCGCCTCCGACGACGTCATCCGGGTCTTCTACCTGGCGGTCGCGCCCGGGTTGTTCGGGACGATCTGCGAGCACCTCGACGAGGCCGGCCTGGTGACCGAGCGCTCGCGGGTCGTGCTGGAGAAGCCGATGGGCACCGACCTGGCCACCGCCCAGCAGGTCAACGCCGCGGTCGGCCGTGTCTTCGACGAGTCGAGCATCTTCCGCATCGACCACTACCTCGGCAAGGAGAGCGTGCAGAACCTCCTCGTCACCCGCTTCGCCAACACGTTCCTCGAGCCCCTCTGGAACAGCCGGTGGGTCGACCACGTGCAGATCACCGTGTCCGAGTCGATCGGCGTGGGGGAGCGGGGCTCCTACTACGACCGTTCCGGCGCGTTGCGCGACATGGTGCAGAACCACCTGCTCCAGCTGCTGTGCCTGGTCGCCATGGAGCCGCCGACCTACGTCGACCGCGAGACCGTGCGCGACGAGAAGCTCAAGGTGCTCCAGGCCCTGCGACCGATGACGCCCGAGCTGGTCGACCGCGACACCGTCGCCGGGCAGTACGCCGCCGGGCTGTGCGAGGGCGTTCCGGCGTCGTCGTACGCCGACGAGGTGGGCCACGCGAGCAGCACCGAGACCTTCGTGGCGCTGCGCGCCGAGGTGCAGAACTGGCGCTGGGCCGGGGTTCCGTTCTACCTGCGCACCGGCAAGCGGATGCCCGAGCGGGTCTCGGAGATCGTCGTGGTCTTCAAGGAGCCCCCGCACGCGATGTTCCCGCACAGCGAGGGCCCCACCGAGCCCAACCGGCTGCACATCCGGGTCCAGCCCGACGAGGGCATGCGCCTGCACATGACGGCCAAGGAGCCCGGCCCGGGCGGCATCCGCCTGCGCCCGGTCTCCCTCGACCTCAGCTACGCCACCGCCTTCGGCGGCCGCTCGCCCGACGCCTACGAGCGGCTCCTGATGGACGTCGTCCGCGGCAACACCACCCTCTTCATGCGCCGCGACGAGGTCGAGGCCGCCTGGACGTGGGTGGCCCCCATCCTCGAGCACTGGTCCCAGCCCTCGCACCGCCCGCGGAAGTACCCCGCCGGCACGCACGGTCCCGTCGCCGCCGTCACGCTCCTCGAGCGCGACGGCCGATCCTGGCAGGAGACAGAATGAGCACCAGCCCACGCAAGGTCCCCGTCGTCCCGGTGGTCGCTGAGGTCACCGACCGCATCGCGCGGCGCAGCGCCGCGACCCGCGCCGCCTACCTCGCCCGCACCGACGCCGCGATCGACCGGGGTCCGGCGCGCGGCAAGCTGGCCTGCGCGAACCTCGCCCACGGCTTCGCCGCCGCCGACGAGCCGGTGAAGTCGGGCCTGAAGTCCGGCCGCAAGCCCAACGTCGCGATCGTCTCGGCCTACAACGACATGCTCTCGGCCCACCAGCCCTTCCGCGACGTGCCCGAGGTGCTGAAGAAGTCGATCGTCCGTGCCGGCGGCCTCGCGCAGTTCGCCGGGGGAGTGCCGGCGATGTGCGACGGCATCACCCAGGGCCGCGCGGGCATGGAGCTCTCGCTCTTCAGTCGTGACCTCATCGCGATGTCGACCGCGGTCGCGCTCTCGCACGACATGTTCGACGCCGCGATGATGCTCGGCGTCTGCGACAAGATCGTGCCCGGCCTCCTCATCGGCGCGCTGTCCTTCGGCCACCTGCCCACGGTGTTCGTCCCGGCGGGGCCGATGACGTCCGGCCTGCCGAACGGCGAGAAGGCGCGGGTGCGCCAGCTCTACGCCGAGGGCAAGGTCGGGCGCGAGGAGCTGCTCGAGGCCGAGTCGGCGTCGTACCACTCCAAGGGCACGTGCACGTTCTACGGCACCGCCAACAGCAACCAGATGCTGATGGAGGTGATGGGCCTGCACCTGCCCGACGCGACGTTCGTCAATCCCGGCACGCCGCTCCGGGCGGCCCTGGACCGGGCCGCCGGCGCGCGGGCCGTCGCGATCACCCATGCCGGCGGGGAGCCCACGCCCGTCGGCCACCTCGTCGACGAGAAGGCGATCGTCAATGCGTGCGTCGCGCTGCTCGCGACCGGTGGGTCGACCAACCACACCATGCACCTGGTCGCGATCGCCGCGGCCGCCGGGATCACCCTGACGTGGGACGACCTGTCGGACCTGTCGGCTGCGGTGCCGTTGCTGACCCGCATCTACCCCAACGGGTCGGCGGACATCAACCACTTCGTCGCCGCCGGCGGTACGCCGTTCCTGGTCCACACCCTGCTGGAGCACGGCTACCTCCACGACGACGTCCTGACCGTCTCCGGCCGCGGGCTGTGGCGGCACACCCGTGAGGCGCGGCTCGACGGGGACCAGGTCACGTGGGAGGAGGGCCCCAAGTCCTCCCTCGACACCGACGTGCTGCGGCCCGCCGACGACCCGTTCGCGCCCGACGGTGGTCTGCGGATGTTGTCCGGACGCCTGGGCCGCGCGGTCGTCAAGACCTCGGCCGTCCGGCCGGAGCACCGCGTCGTGACGGCTCCGGCGATGGTCTTCGACGACCAGGCCGACTTCCTCGCCGCCTTCGCCGAGGGCCGCCTCGACGGGCGCGACCTCGTCGCCGTCGTCCGCTACCAGGGGCCGGCCGCCAACGGGATGCCGGAGCTGCACAAGCTGATGCCCGCGCTCGGCGTGCTGCAGGATCGCGGCCAGCGGGTCGCCGTCGTCACCGACGGCCGGATGTCCGGCGCGTCCGGCAAGGTGCCCGCGGCCATCCACGTCACTCCCGAGGCCGCCCTCGGTGGTCCCCTCGCCCGGGTCCTCGACGGGGACCTCGTCACCGTCGACGCCGACGCCGGTGTGCTCGAGGTCGCGCTCCCGGACGACGAGCTCGAGCACCGCGCGACCACCGGCCGCGCGCCCCACGACGTCGAGTGGGCCGGCACCGGCCGCGAGCTGTTCTCCGGCTTCCGGGCCATCGTCGGCACCGCCGAGACCGGCGCCAGCGTCATCCGCCCGCTGCCCGCCCCCACCGAGGAGGCCCCCGTTGTCCAGCCCGTCTGACTCGCTGCTCTCGCTGGTGCCCGTGGTGCCGGTCGTCGTGCTCGACGACCTCGACCACGCGGTGCCCGTCGCCCGGGCCCTCGTCGCCGGCGGCCTGCCGGTCATCGAGCTCACCCTGCGCACGCCGGTCGCCCTCGACGCCATCGCGGCCATCGCGGCCGAGGTGCCCGACATCCTGGTCGGCGCCGGCACGGTGCTGACGCCGGGCCAGGCCAAGGAGGCCCGGGACGCCGGCGCGCAGTTCCTCGTGTCGCCCGGCGCCACCCCGTCGCTGCTGACGGGCATGGCCGACACCGGGCTGCCGTTCCTCCCGGGCCCCGCGACCGTCTCGGAGGTGCTGGCCGTGCTCGAGGCCGGCTTCACGGAGATGAAGTTCTTCCCCGCCGAGGCCTCGGGCGGGACGGCGTTCCTCTCCTCGATCGCCTCGCCGGTCCCGGCCGCTCGCTTCTGCCCCACCGGCGGGATCACCGCG
>DASTPB010000062.1:0-6656 GCA_035762385.1 Nocardioides sp.
CGCTCGGCCGCGATGCCCTCGGCGACGTAGCGGTCGGTGGGGAAGTTGTCGGTGTCGATGACGATCTCGACGCGGTTCGGGTCGGTGCGCACGGCGTGGTCGACGGCGGCGCGCATCAGCTTGTAGAGCCAGACCGTGGTCGAGTCGCCGACCGCCGTCTGGCCGGCGGCTGCCCCGAGGCAGATCCTCGCCAGGTCGTCGCCGAGGGTGACCGGCAGCTCCATCCACTGCTCGTCCCAGCCGCGGATGAGGCGGCCGCCCCAGTCCTGCTCGACGAACGCGGCGAGGCGGTCGGCCGTCGCGGCGACGGGGCGTCCCAAAGAGTTGCCGTCGAAGTAGACGAGGTCGGTCGAGGCGCCGACGAAGCGGTCGCGGAAGCGGGCCAAGGGGTCGGCGGCGTCGAGCTCGGCAGCACCGAGCTGGGTCGGATCGGTCACCACGGCAACCTATCCGCCCCTTCGTCGGTCTGGTGGGCCCGGCCGCCCGTCAGTAGCAGACCGCTCCGTGGGCGGCGCTCTGCACCACCTTGCGGTACTTGCCCAGGACGCCCCGGGTGTACTTCGGCGGGAGCGGCTCCCAGCCCTCGGCGCGCGACGCCAGCTCGGCCTCGTCGAGGTCCACGTCCAGGGTCATGTTGGCCACGTCGAGGGTGATCCGGTCGCCGTCGCGGAGGAACGCGATCGGCCCGCCGTCGCTGGCCTCGGGGGCGATGTGGCCCACGCACAGGCCGGTGGTGCCGCCGGAGAAGCGGCCGTCGGTGATCAGCAGGACGTCCTTGCCGAGCCCGGCGCCCTTGATCGCCCCGGTGATCGCGAGCATCTCCCGCATCCCCGGGCCGCCCTTCGGGCCCTCGTAGCGGATGACGACGACGTCGCCGGCGGTGATGGCTCCCTCGGCCAGGGCGTCGAGCGCCTTGCGCTCGCCGTCGAAGACGCGGGCGGTGCCGGTGAAGGTGGAGTCGTCGAAGCCGGCGCTCTTGACCACGGCCCCCTCGGGGGCGAGCGTGCCCTTGAGGATGGTCAGCCCGCCGGTGGCGTGGATCGGCCGGTCGAGCTGGCGCAGGATCTCGCCGTCGAGCGGCTTGGGGTCGAGGTCGGCAAGGTTCTCGGCCATGGTCTTGCCGGTGCAGGTCAGCACGTCGCCGTGCAGGTGGCCGGCGTCGAGCAGGGCGCGCAGCAGCACCGGGATGCCGCCGACGCGGTCGAAGTCGGTCCACACGAAGCGACCGAACGGCTTCATGTCCGCCAGGTGCGGGACCTTCCGACCGATGCGGGTGAAGTCGTCGAGGGTCAGGTCGACCTCGGCCTCGCGAGCGATCGCCAGCAGGTGGAGGACGGCGTTGGTCGAGCCGCCCAGTGCCATCGCCATCGCAATCGCGTTCTCGAAGGCGGGGCGGGTCATGACCTGGCGGGCGGTGATGCCCTGGCGCAGCATGTTGACCACTGCCTCACCGGACTTGTGCGCGAATCCGTCGCGGCGCCGGTCGACGGCCGGCGGGCTCGAGCTGCCGGGCAGGGACATCCCGAGCGCCTCGGCGACGCTGGCCATCGTGTTGGCGGTGTACGCGCCGCCGCACGCGCCCTCGCCCGGACAGATGGCGCGCTCGATCTCGTCGACCTTCTCGCGGCTGATCTTCCCGGCGAGGCAGGCGCCCACTGCTTCGAAGGCGTCGATGATCGTGACGTCCTTGCCGTCGACCTGGCCGGGCATGATCGTGCCGGCATAGAGGAAGACGCTGGCGAGGTCGAGCCGGGCGGCGGCCATCAGCATCCCCGGCAGCGACTTGTCGCAGCCGGCGAGCAGCACCGACCCGTCGAGGCGCTCGGCCATCATCACGGTCTCGACGGAGTCGGCGATCACCTCGCGGCTGACGAGCGAGAAGTGCATCCCCTCGTGGCCCATCGAGATGCCGTCGGAGACGGAGATCGTGCCGAACTCCAGCGGGAAGCCCCCGGCCGCGTGCACACCGTTCTTGACGGCCTTGGCGAGCCGGTCGAGCGACAGGTTGCACGGAGTGATCTCGTTCCAGCTGGACGCGACACCGATCTGGGGCTTCTCCCAGTCGTCGTCGCCCATGCCGACGGCGCGCAGCATGCCCCGCGCGGCCGCCTTCTCGAGCCCGTCCGTGACGTCACGGCTGCGAGGCTTGATGTCGGGTCCGTCGGGTGCATGGGTCATGGCTGCAGGCTAGTCGGCACCTCGCGCCCAGCCGCGTCGTGTCTCATCCGGGTCCCGCGCTTCGTCAGGCCGCCTGCCGCGGGCGCCACGCCTCGCGTCGTTCGTCCAGGAACTGCACCTCGGCGGCGAGCTGGAGCAGCGCCGGATGGTCGTCGGGGATCCCGCGCAGCTCCCGCTCGATCCTCTTCCGGAACGGCGAGAGGTGGTAGCGGACGGCGGGGTCGCCCGCCCGCCTGGATCGGTCGCGCCAGGCGAACGCCTCGACGTCCGTCATCGCGCGCAACCGTCGCGGCACCCACCATCCCGTCGCTCGCAGGTCGACGTGTGCCGGGAAGCGGTTGCCGCCTCGGGTCCTCGCGCCGTCGGCACGCATCGGCCCGACCTCCTGCCCGTCCTCGTCGTGCACGGTCACCCGCAACCGCGCCAGCTGCAGCAGCCGCTCGACGACGGATGCACGCGGACTCGTGCGACCGGTCTCCCAGCGCGCCACCACCGACTGCGACACCTCCAGGATCGCGGCCAGCCCGCGCTGCGAGACGTCGAGGATCCGCCTGACACGACGAACCATGCCGGGAACCCCGCCGTCGAACGGACCCATGAACCAGTAGTCCCGCTCGGCCTGCGTCCAGTTGGCCAGGCAGTCCCACGTCGATCCGTCCACCTCCTCCGCCCGGTCCTGCAGCTCCTCGTCCTCGCAACCCACCCGATCCACGGCCCCGCCTCTCGTCCGGGCACCCGCGGTCGAGTGCCTCGTACCCCCAGCACAACCGTCGGCACCCACAGCCGGCCGGCTGTCGTCCACAGCCAGGCCCCTGGCTCCCCCGACCCAGCCGCCTGTGGACGATCCGTGGTCCGATTCGGAGCCAGCAGCTCGGCCGTCACAACCCCTACCGCCCGTGCTTGCCAGCGAGTCGCTCAGAGACTCACCGGCAAAGGCGACGCGGGCCAGCGCGGCGAGGGCGCCCGCACCGGTGAGTCGCTCAGAGACTCACTGGCAAGTGGTCAGGGGACGGCGCTCAGGCGCCGCGCTCCGCCTGCGCCTTCAGGCCGGCGAGCCCGCGGTCGAAGTCCTGGCCGATCGCCTTGTCGAAGAAGAGCTTGCCGGCCACCGACATGGCTGCGTTGCGGCTGCCGGTCATGGTCCAGGTGACGTCGGTCGCGTCCCCGGCCGGGACGAGGTCGAAACGGGTGACGTTGGTGGCCTTGAACGGCTTGAGGAACACCAGGTCGACGGCGACCGAGGTCGGGGTGGACTCGGTGATGGTCATCTCCCCCTCGCCGGCCTTCCTGTTGCCGGCCCAGCGGTACCTCGAGCCGACGCCGTGATCGGGACCGGAGTACGTGCGGTCGAGGTCGGGGTCCAGGCCCTCCCACGGCGACCACTTCTGCCACTCGTGGAAGTCGTCGATCAGGGCGTGGACGCGCTCCGGCGGGGCCTGGACGCGGGTGCTGCGTGAGAGGGAGAAGTCAGCCATGTCGGGCGGGCCTCAGATCCGCGAGGCACGTACGACGAGGACGTCCGGCAGGTCCTTGTGGATCTCCTGCCACGATGCCCCCTCGTCGGGCGAGGCCCAGACCCCGCCGTTGCGGCCGCCGAAGTACAGGCCGGGCGTCTCGTGGTCGTCGGCGCAGAGGGCGTCGCGCATCACGGCGGTGAAGTAGCCGTCGGGCAGGATTCCTTCGCCGAGCGGTTCCCACGACGCGCCCGCGTCGGTGGTGCGGTAGACCCGGGCCTTGCCGTCGACGGGCCAGCGGGCTTCTGCGCCCGTGATCGGGAAGTTGTACGCCGTGTTCGCGCGGTGGGGGTGGGCGACCATCGCGAACCCGAACTCCGTCGGCAGCCCGGGTGCGATGTCCTGCCAGGACGCGCCACCGTCGTCGGAGCGGTACACGCCGCCGTGGTTCTGCAGGTAGAGCCGCTCGGGATCCACGGAGTCGCGAGCGACCTTGTGCACGCACTGACCGAACTCGGGGTAGTTGCGCTCACCCGGGAAGAACTCGGCCTTCACCCCGGTGTTCGACGCGGTCCAGGAGGAGCCGCCGTCGTCGGTGACGTAGACCCCGCCGGTGGACAGGGCGGCGAGCACGCGGGACGGATCGGAGGGGTGCGGCAGGATCGTGTGGAAGGCCTGCCCCCCGAAGCCCTCGTTCCACTCCGGGCGGTGCGGGTGGTCCCACAGGCCGCGGACCAAGGAGAACGTCTCGCCCCGGTCCTCGGACCGGAAGACCGCCCCGGGCTCGGTGCCTGCCCAGACGACTCCCTCGCCACCGTCGGGCGACGGACCGGGCTGCAGCTGCCACACGCGAGCCAGGGTGGCACCGGTGTCCTCGGGGAAACGGGCGGCACCGTTGGGGGTCTCGTCCCATGTGACGCCGAGGTCGTCGGAGCGCCAGACCTGCGGTCCGAGCCAGCTCGACGAGGCGCCCGCCAACAGCCGGGGCGTGCTGCCGCGGGTGTCGACCATGACGGAGTAGACCTCCTCCATCGGGAAGTGCGGTCCCGTCCACTCCCACGCCGTTCGGGCGTCGTCCGACGTCCCGAGCCACATGCCCTTGCGGGTTCCGACCATGAGCAGGGTGCGCGACATCGGGGCCTCCACGACGGCGGGTTGGTGACTATTCCGATTAGGAACACTACTCTCGGAAGGCGATGAGTCAAGACGTCCCGGTCACCGCGTACGCGATCCTCGGCCTCCTCACGTTCGGCGACGAGCTGACGGGCTACGAGGTCAAGCAGCGCGCCGACGTCACGCTCCGCTTCTACTGGGTATCCCCCGCGATGAGCCAGGTCTACACCGAGCTGCGCCGTCTCACGGGACTCGGGCTGGTGCGGGCCGACGTGCGGCAGGACGGCGGCCGCGAGGTGACGACGTACGCCATCACCGAGGACGGGCAGCGGGCGCTTCGGGACTGGATGGACCAGACTCCCGCCGGCTTCCCCGTCCTCAAGCACACCGTGCTGCTGCGGCTGCTGGTCGGTCATGCGAGCGGGCCCGGGCAGACCCGGCGCATGCTGCTGGACTACCTCGACGAGCTGGAGCGGGCCCTGGCGGACCTCGCCGAGGTGCGGGAGGCGTTGCGCGGAGCGGACGGGCCGGGTGAGCCGTTCCGGTTCCCCTCGCTGGTCGCCGACTGGGGGCTCGACTACTTCGCCGCCGAGGGACGGCACGCCCGCCGCGCGCTGGACAGCCTCGAGGACGGCGCATCGGGCTGAATAGGCTGGCGACGTGATCCGACGCCCGAGCCAGACCCTGCTCGGGCCGGTCGGGCTGGTGCTGGTCGGGATCCTCTCGGTCCAGCTCGGCGCCGCGATCGCCAAGGGGTTGTTCGGCGAGATCTCCCCCACCGCGATGGTGTGGCTGCGCCTGGTCACCAGCGCCCTCGTGCTGGCCACCGTCGTCCGCCCTCGACTCATCGGCAGGTCGCAGCGGGACTGGTTCGTCGTGCTCGGCTTCGGCGCCAGCCTCGCGACGATGAACTGGGCTATCTACCAGTCCTTCTCCCGCATCCCGCTCGGCATCGCGGTGACCATCGAGTTCATCGGGCCCCTCTCCCTGGCACTCCTCGGATCCCGGCGACCCCGCGACCTCCTGTGGGTGCTGCTGGCCGGGACCGGGGTCGCCCTGCTCGGCTTCCAACGCACCGGACTCGACGTGGCCGGCGTTGCGTTCGCCCTGCTCGCCGGCGCCGCCTGGGCTGCGTACATCCTGCTCAGCGCCAGCACCGGTCGACGATGGCACGGGTTCGACGGCCTCGCCGTGGCGAGCATCGTGGCTGCGGTCGCGATGACGCTGCCGGCCCTGCTCACCGCGGGCGGGTCGCTCTGGGACGCCCGCGTGCTCCTCATCGGAGCACTGGTCGGCCTGCTCAGCTCGGTCATCCCCTACAGCTGCGAGCTGGTCGCGCTGCGCAGCCTGCGACCGGCCGTCTTCGGCATCCTGATGAGCCTCGAGCCGGCGGCCGCGGCGCTCGCGGCCATCGTGGTCCTGCAGGAGCACCTCTCGCTGGTCCAGTGGCTGGCGATCGGCTGTGTCGTAGCCGCGTCGATCGGTGCAACCCGCTCCGGAGCGACGCCGGGCGAGTCCCCCGGCCAGCGCGGCGAGGAGCATTCGGCCGCACCCGGCACACTGGCGACATGAGCGGGGGCGACATGATCGGGGGCGACATGAGGAGGGGCGCCGCGAGATCCCGATTGGCCCTCGGCTCGCTGGTCGTCCTGGTCGGCGCGACCGCGGGGTGCTCAGGACCCGACGCTGAGCCGGTCCCCCGCGTCACCCAGCCGACCGACCTGCCGAGCCAGCCGACCCCGACCTCCTCGGCGGGGGACGGCGGGGAACCGGAGAACGGGACGGAGACGCCACCCGGTTCCCGCAGCGGTCCGCCCGAGGTGGTCGACACCTTCGTCGAGGGACTCGAGGTGCCGTGGGGCGTCGCCTTCCTCCCCGACGGTGACGCGGTAGTCACGGAGCGGATCTCCG
>DASTPB010000063.1:0-2065 GCA_035762385.1 Nocardioides sp.
CACTTCGACCCGTGGGCGGCGGTGGAGGACGAGTCCTACGTCCCGGCCAAGCTCGAGATGCTGAAGAAGTACGACCTCCAGGTGTTCGCCATCAGCAACCACCTCAAGGGCCAGGCGGTCTGCGACGACCCGATCGACGCGCGCCACCGCGACATCCTCCCCGACCGCATCTGGGGCGACGGCGACGCCGAGGGTGTGCGCCAGCGCGCCGCCGAGGAGATGAAGATGACCGCCCGGGCGGCGCGCAAGCTCGGCGTCGACGTCGTGGTCGGCTTCACCGGGTCCTCCATCTGGAAGTACGTCGCCATGTTCCCCCCGGCCTCACAGGCGCTGGTCGACGCGGGCTACCAGGACTTCGCCGACCGGTGGAACCCGATCCTCGACGTCTTCGACAGCGAGGGCGTCCGCTTCGCCCACGAGGTGCACCCCTCCGAGATCGCCTACGACTACTGGACCACGGTGGCAGCGCTCGAGGCGATCGACCACCGTGAGGCCTTCGGGCTCAACTGGGATCCCTCCCACTTCGTGTGGCAGGACCTCGACCCGGTCGGGTTCCTGTGGGACTTCAAGGACCGGATCTACCACGTCGACTGCAAGGACGCGAAGCGCCAGGTCGGCAACGGCCGCAACGGCCGCATGGGCTCCCACCTGGCATGGGCAGACCCCCGCCGGGGCTGGGACTTCGTGTCCACCGGGCACGGCGACGTGCCGTGGGAGGCGTCGTTCCGGATGCTCAACACGATCGGCTACGACGGCCCGATCTCGGTGGAGTGGGAGGACGCCGGGATGGACCGTCTCGTCGGGGCCCCCGAGGCGCTGGAGTTCGTGCGCCGGCTCGCGTTCGACGCGCCGACCGCGGCCTTCGACGCGGCGTTCTCGACCTCGTCGTGATGGTCGGCCACTCCGGCTGACGAGGAGGGCGGCCAGACCTCTCTCGTCAGCCGGTGGGCTTCACCGCGAGCACGGCGCACTCGGCGCCGAGCAGGATGCGCTGCGCGACGCTGCCCATGAGCAGCTTGCCGACGGGGGAGCGGCGCCGCAGGCCGATCACGACGAGGTCGGCCGAGACGTCGTCGGCCACCGCGAGGACCTGGTCGCCGACGTCGGCGCCCATCGAGCGGCGTACGTCGACGTCGAGTCCGCTGGCCGACAGCTCCGCCGTGAGGCGCGCCAGCTGCTCCTCGTCGGCGTAGCGGTCGTCCACGAGCGCGTCACCGCGGGTGGCGTTGACGACCACGACGCGGCCGGCGCGGAGCCGCGCCTCCTCGACGCCGCGGTGCAGCGCTGCCTCGCCGAACTCGTCGGGTGACCAGCCCACCACGATCGTCACGGTTGCCTGTTGGCTCATCGCACCTGCTCCTTGTCCACGGACTCGTCGGTCGGGGTGTCGAGCGCCTCGGCCACGGCGGCCGGGGTGGGACGGATCCGGCGGACCGCCAGGGGAGTGACGACCGCGATCGCGACGACCACGTAGACCACGATGGCGAGGGGCTCGCTCCAGAGCCCGGCGACGTCACCTCCCGAGATGGCCATCGCCTCGCGGAGCCGGAACTCCATGAGCGGCCCGAGGATGACGCCCAGGATCAGCGGCAGCACCGGGAGCCCGAAGCGGCGCATCGCCAGGCCCAGCAGGCCGAGCAGGACCAGCAGGAACAGGTCGAAGGCCTGCAGGTTTGCGGCGTACGCCCCGAGCGCGGCGAAGAAGAGGATGCCGGCGTAGAGCTGGGGCCGCGGGATCCGCAGCAGCTTGGCCCACACGGGGGCGAGCGGGAGGTTGAGCACCAGCAGCAGCGCGTTGCCGATCAGCAGGCTGGCCAGCAGCGCCCACACCAGCTCGGGCTGGTCGGTCATCAGGCCGGGGCCGGGCTCGATGCCGTAGCCCTGGAGCGCGGCGAGCATGACCGCGGAGGTCGCCGTGACCGGGAGGCCGAGCGCCAGCAGCGGCACGAACGTTCCGGCTGCCGAGGCGTTGTTGGCGGCCTCGGGCCCGGCCACGCCCTCGATGGCGCCCTTGCCGAACTCGTCGACGCCCTTGCGCTTCGCGAGCCGCTTCTCGGTCAGGTAG
>DASTPB010000064.1:0-2279 GCA_035762385.1 Nocardioides sp.
GACGACGAGATCACGATCAACCGTCGCCGCGCCACCCAGCTGAAGCTGACAACCGTCGGCGACCAGTGCCACTCCGGGCAGCTGCCATGACGCACCTGCGCACCCCGCTCAACGCGCGCAGCCGGTTCGCGGGCGGGCTCACGGCCGTGCTGTTCATCAGTGGCCTCGCTGGTTGCAGCAGCGCCGGGACCGGTACCGACGGCGGCGCCTCGCCAGGCCGGTCCGCGTCCGCAACCGAGTCGTCGACACCGAGCACCCGCGATGCCGAGACGAACGGCATGTACGACGTCGGCGGACACAAGCTGTACCTGTCCTGCGCGGGCGACGGACCAATCACCGTGGTCTTCGTGCACGGCTGGGTCAACGACGCCAGCGTCCCTCACGACCACGCCACCGGAGTGCGCGACCGGCTGGTCGACGACTACCGCGTTTGCCTGTACGACCGCCGCAACGTGGGGTCCAGCGAGACCGTGGACGCGGTCCAGACCCCTCGGGACGTCGTTCGCGACATGCGCGCCGTCCTCGAGGCCGGCGGCGAGAGACCGCCGTACATCTTGTGGGCGGGCTCGTTCGGTGGACTGGTGGCCACGGCCTACATGAAGGCACACCCCGACGACGTGACCGGGGTGGTCTTCGTCGACGCCATGTTCCCCGACGAGCTGGGGCTGGACCGCTACCTCGCGCGGAAGCACACGTTCAAGCACTTCGACAAGCAGGACAAGTGCTGCACGGTCGAGCGCATCTCCCAGTTCGACCTCATCCGGTCCCTCCAGCCCACCATCGGTCGAGAACCGGACATCCCCGCCATCTACCTCGCCTCGAAGTGGGAACCCCGGACGGTGAACGACTACGGGTCGCCTGAGTACGACGCCCGGATCCTCGACGCCCAGGAAGCCTACGTCGACCGATTCTCACCGGGCATCCTCCGCTGGATCGAAGCGCCACACTTCATGGAGCCGGTCGTGCCTGACGTGATCGCGCACGCGATCCGCGAGGTGGACAGCTTGGCATCAGCGAACTGATCACACCCGTGCAGACGTGAGGACAACTGCCGACGATGACGACCAGAGCGCCGACGAGTTCTGCGAAACTCAGATGATGGCGCGCACCGATGACGAGAAGTGGCTCGTCGTCGACGGCCCGCGCTGGCGGCGCACCGACCCGGCAATCGCGGCCGACGCGCTCGACGACTCGGGCCGCCAGGACCAGGAGCGGTAGGTGGACCTCCAGGACTACCGCGATGCGCGCCACCGGCGACTCGTCGAGATGGCGACCGAGCTCGGCGTGCCGGCGGACCGCGCCGCGGAGGTGGTCGATCGCGTGATCGAGGACCAGCGGCGCCGCATCGTGCGATCTCCCGACCCCGACCAGGTCGTCGTTCCCGCGCTGCGTGAGGAGGTGCTCGGCCGGAGGGCTCGCGGCCCCTCGCTCGCCGTCTTCGTGCTCATTGCGGTCGTCGCGGTGGCGTTCGCGGTCGCGATCGTGACCGGTTCGCCCGACCGCGAGAAGGTCGAGCGCAGGGCCGCGACGGTGCCCACCCTCGTAGGCCTCACCTCCGCCGAGGCCGTCAGCGCGCTGAGGCGCGCCGGCATGTCGACGCGGGTGGACCCGGTGCCCCAGTGTGATCCGGCCGGACAGGTGCTGGGGTCAGTGCCGCCCTCCGGCGACACGGTCCGGTCAGGCAGGGTCGTGGTCGTCATCGCGACGGCGACCCCGTCGTGGAGCTGCCCTGCCGACGCCGCCGGCCGCGTCCAGGCGTGGGCGTTCCTGCGCTTCCTCGTCTCCGGCTCCGCACGGCCGCACCTCGCGCGCGAGGTGCGGCTCTACGTCGACGGCGAGGCGGCCGGGACGGCCGACGGGACCCACTCGGCCACCTCGCCCGACTGGCGTCGGCGCGTGCGCGACCCCGTCGTGGCCTACGCGGTGCGCCCCGTGGCCAACGACCTCGGACAGCCGGTCGTCTCGATCACCAATGGACCGCCCCCTCCCACCACCTGCGGCCTCCCCACGCCGAGCCCATCCGGTGTCGTCGGGCCTCCCACCCGAGTAGTGCTCACCGCCAGCGGCGCACGATCCGGCGACGGGCCTGGGCTCGAGTGCCAGCTCACGATCGACCTCTTCAAGGACGACGACGGAGCCATCGCGGCCGTCTCCGTGACCCTGCCCGGCGGCCGGGGACTCGGACCGCCGCCCTCTGCACGAACCCGCGACGACCGGGACGCACTCGACGACTGACCGCTGGTGTGCGCAGGGGTGACCGAGTTCGCTCCGGGGGCCCC
>DASTPB010000065.1:0-4005 GCA_035762385.1 Nocardioides sp.
GGCGACCGGGTCGTCGGTCTCGACGCCGACGAACGCCTCGTCCCACCCGAGCACCTCGACCACCGCACCGGGCGTCGCACGCAGCGTCTCCATCACCCGCACCGACGCCTCCTCGTAGACCGGGAAGTCGACCGGCAGGAACACCGCGTCGGGCGAGCGCCGCTTGGCCAGCTTGAGCGCCAGCCCGCTGCGCACCCCGTGGGCGCGGGCCTCGTAGGACGCCGTCGACACCACCGCCCGCTCGGTCGGGTCGCCGCGCCCGCCCACCACCACCGGGAGCCCGACCAGCTCGGGCCGGCGCAGCAGCTCGACGGCGACGAGGAACTGGTCCATGTCGACGTGGAGCACCCAGTGGGTCACCGGGCCATTGTGGCCCTGCGCTCCGACAGCCGGTCGCGTCCTGCTGCTGGGGGTGGCGGCACCTTGCGCCGAGCGACGGCCCTACGGTGCGATCTGCCGCCACCCTCGCGCGGGTCAGCCCAGAGGTGGCGGCACATTGCGCGCAGCGGCGGCCCGACCGTGCGATCTGCCGCTACCCGTTGGGAGGGAGGCCGCCGTACGGCAGCGGCGTACCGTCGTAGGCATGACGAGTGACGAGCACGCCGAGGCCGATCCCTACGCCGAGCACCCGGAGGAGTCGGTGTTCCCCGGAGCGGGAGAGCGGGTCAGCGACGCCGACCGGCAGCGCGCGCTCGACGCCGAGCCCGCCGGCAACGCCACCGTCGGCGACACGGTGGACACCGACGACGTCGACTCGCGTGCCCACGAGGCGGGCGCCGGCGCGCGGGAGTTCTCCGAGCAGGTCGACGGCGGTCACTCGGCCGACTGACCGGCGGCTCGACGTCCACTCGTCCATGGTGGGGACGAGCGTCGACCTAGCCGCCGAGTGCCTCCGTGAGCCCCTCGAGCAGCCGGTCGACGTCGCTGTCGTCGGTGTAGGCCGCCAGCCCGATCCGGAGCCCGGAGTCCACGGACAGGCGCAGCGCGCGGAAGGTCTCGTGGGCGTAGAACGTGCCGGCCGGCACCAGCACGTCGCGCTTGGCGAGGTGCTCGAAGACGTCCAGCGGCGAGCGGTCGCGCAGGGTGAGGAAGAGCGTCGACGTGCGGTCGGCCGCGCGCGAGTGCAGGTCGAGGTGGTCGCCCAGGGACGCCAGCCCCTCCTCGATCCTCGTCCGCAGCCGCAGCTCGTGGTCCGCGATCAGCCCGGCAGCCGAGACCAGCCGCGACCTGCGGGTGTCGCCGGAGCCGACCGAGGCGATGAGGTCGATCGCCGCGGTGACGCCGGCCAGCAGCTCGTACGGCAGCGTGCCGAGCTCGAACCGCTCGGGCACCACGTCGGTCGAGGGCAGCAGCTTGTCGGGCCGCAGCGTCTCGAGCAGTGCCGGGTCGGCGACGAGCGAGCCGCAGTGGGGGCCGAAGAACTTGTAGGCGGAGAGGACCAGGAAGTCCGCGCCCATCGCGGTGATGTCCGGCGCGGCGTGCGCGGCGTGGTGCACCGCGTCGACGTGGACGAGCGCACCGACCTCGTGTGCCCGCGCCGCGACGGTGGCGACCGGGGGACGGGTGCCGAGCAGGTTGGAGGCGGCCGTGAGCGCGACGAGGCGGGTGCGGCCGGTGATCTCGTCGAGCGACGACAGGTCCAGCTCGGCCGTCGCCGGGTCGAGGCGCAGCCACCGCACCGTGACGCCTGCCCGCTCGGCGGCCTGGACCCACGGGCGCACGTTGGAGTCGTGGTCGAGCTCGCAGAGCACGATCTCGTCACCGGGCGACCACGTGCGTGCCAGCGTCCGCGAGAGGTCGTACGTCAGCGCGGTGGCGCTGCGGCCGTGGACCACGCCGCCGGGCTCACCGCCGACGAGGTCGGCGACGGCGGATCGATAGTCCGCGACCGCGTCCTCGGCGTTGCGCTGGCTGACCAGGGCCGAGCCCCGCTGCGACAGCGGCCCGGTGAGAGTGCGGACGATCGCGTCCCCGACGACGCGCGGGGTCTGGGTCCCACCCGGGTTGTCGAAGTGGGCGATGCCGGAGTCGAGGGAGGGGAACCCGGCGCGGAAGGCGCCGACGTCGAAGGCAGCGGTCTCGGGGGCAGCGGCGTCGGAGGCGGGCACCCCCGCACTCAACCAGATGCTCAGTTGGCGATGTGCACCACGGCGTCCCCGGAGTTGACCAGCGGGGCCTCGGTCCGGCCGATCACGATGCCGTCGCGGTTGGCGTAGACGGCGCGCAGCGTCTTGCCGAAGGAGTCGAAGAGGGTGCCGAGCCGCTCGCCGTCGCTGACCTTCTGGCCGAGCTGCGCGTCGAGGTGCAGGATGCCCGTGCGGCGGGCGCGGACCCACCCGCTCGAGCGGCACTCCAGGCTCGGTTCGACGGGCTCCTCGTCGACCGGCTCAGTCATGCCGAGCGCGGCCAGCACGCGGCGTACGCCGGCCACCCCGGCCTCGACGGCGTACGCGTCGAAGCGCAGCGGTTCACCGGCCTCGTAGAGCAACACCTTCGCCCCCTGCTCGCCGGCGGCGTGCCGCAACGACCCGTCGCGGATCCGCGCGTGCAGCATCACCGGCGCGCCGAAGGCCGCGGCCAGCTCGCGGGTGCGCGGGTCGTCGAGGTCGGCGCGCACCTGGGGGAGGTTGCTGCGGCGGTCGGACCCGGTGTGGAGGTCGATGCCGACCTCGCACCCCTCGACGATCTCGCGCATGAAGAGGTGGGCGATCCGGCTCGCGAGCGACCCTCGACGCGAGCCCGGGAATGACCGGTTGAGGTCGCGGCGGTCGGGGAGGTAGCGGTCGCCGTTCATGAAGCCGAGGACGTTGACGATCGGCACCGCGACGAGGGTGCCGCGGAACGTCTTGGGGTCGAGGCCGGCCATCACCTGGCGGACCACCTCGACGCCGGCGACCTCGTCGCCGTGGATGGCGGCGTCGACCCAGATCCGGGGGCCGTCCTCACGCCCGTGGACGACCCGCACCGGCAGCGTCACGTCGGCCCCGGTCACCAGACGGGTGATCGGCAGCTCCAGCGCGCGCACCGAGCCGGCGCGGACCCGCACGCTGCCGATGGCGAACGACTCGCGGGGCACTAGGCGGTCCGTCCCGGGGCCTCGTGGTCTGCGGTCACACGGCCAGCGTAGTGGTGGCGCAGGCGGCGGTCGGGCCGGCGTACGCCCGCACGTGCGCGGCCTGTCCCGCGCTCTCGCCCCTACTTGCCCCAGTTCTTGCGGCGGACGGCGCGACGGGGCTTCCCGCCGGCGTACGACAACGACGAGTCGACGAGGAAGCCACGCTCGAGCGCCTCGCGGCCGATGAGCATCCGGAAGCCCATCTCGTCGCGGTTGCTCAGCGTCATCACGGTCGTGATGGTGCGACTGGCGAGCGTCACGTCGAGCGCGACGGCGTACCTCTTCTCCACCTGGCCGTTGCTGGAGCGCACCTCGCGCATGTCGAGCACCGGCAGGCTGAGCTCGACGTGGTCCTCGTCGGAGCGCTGCCACGGGTGGATCGAGAAGCGCACCCACTCGTGGCCGTCGCGCTCGAGGACCTCGAGGTCGAAGGCGTGGATCGACGACGACCGCGCGCCGGTGTCGACCTTGGCCTTGACCCACGGCAGGTCGGCCTGCGGCAGCGCCACCCACTCGCGCCAGCCGACGACGACCTTCCCGGGATCGGTCGGCTCGGGGGCGGGGTCCACGGGGCCATCTTGGCAGGTGGGGCGCGCGGATCAGGTGGTTGGATGACGTCCCATGAAGCTCGCCATCCTGTCCCGGGCCCCGCGGTCCTACAGCACGCAGCGGCTCCGCACCGCCGCCCTGGACCGCGGCCACGACGTGAAGGTGCTCAACACGCTCCGCTTCGGCATCGACCTCACGGGAGACGAGCCCGACCTGCTGTTCCGCGGCAAGCAGCTGTCGACGTACGACGCCGTGCTGCCGCGCATCGGCAACTCGATCACCTACTTCGGCACCGCCGTCGTGCGGCAGTTCGAGCAGATGGACGTCTACACGCCCAACAC
>DASTPB010000066.1:0-12450 GCA_035762385.1 Nocardioides sp.
CAAGATGCGGTTGATGGCTTTCCCCCGTGCGACACTGTGCCTGTCATGCAAGCAGCGCGAGGAGCGTCGCTGACCGGCGACGAAGACACCCAGCCCGATTCCCCGGACCAGCCTGCCCCGACGGGCGGCGGCCGACCGGTCCCGAGCCGACGGCACCTGGCGATGTTCGCCGCCGTGGCGCTGGCGGGCTACGCGCTCGACCTCGGCTCCAAGCAGCTCGTGCTCGCCACGCTCGAGCCGCACACGGCCGTGCCCGTGCTCGGCGACTGGTTCAGCCTCTACCTGACCTTCAACAGCGGTGCGGCGTTCAGCCTCGGCACGGGCTACACGTTCGTGCTCTCCTGCGTGGCGATCGGCGCCACGGTCGCCGTGCTCTGGACCGCCCGGCGCCTGCACAGCACCGGCTGGGCGCTCGCGCTCGGGTTCCTGCTCGCCGGGGTCGTCGGCAACCTGACCGACCGGATCTTCCGCGACCCGAGCCCGATGCGCGGGCACGTCGTCGACTTCTTCCGGTTCCCGAGCTTCCCGGTGTTCAACGTCGCCGACATCTGCATCAACATCGCCGCCGGGCTCGTGATCCTGCAGGCGTTCCGCGGGCTCCGGGTCGACGGCACCCGCGACGGCGAGCCGCGCCGCCAGGACCTGCCCCGGTGACGGCGGCACCTCAGGGCGGCGGGTCGAGCGAGCAGCGCACCGTCACCGTGCCCGACGGTCTGGCGGGGGAGCGGCTCGACGCCGCCCTCGCGCGGATGTTCGGCTTCTCCCGCTCGCGGGCCGCCGACCTCGTCGCCCAGGGACTGGTCCGCGTGGACGGGCACGTCCCGGCCAAGTCCGAGCGCGTCCACGGCGGCTCGCTGCTCGACGTCGAGATCCCCGCGGCCGTCGACCCCGTCGCCGTCGTGCCCGAGATCGTCGAGGGCATCAAGATCATCCACGACGACGACGCCCTGGTCGTCATCGACAAGCCCATCGGCGTCGCCGTCCACCCCAGCCCCGGCTGGTCGGGCCGGACCGTCGTCGGCCACCTGTCCGCGGCCGGCTTCCGGATCGCCACCAGCGGCGCCTCGGAGCGGCAGGGCATCGTCCAGCGGCTGGACGTCGGCACCTCGGGCGTGATGGTCATCGCCAAGTCGGAGTACGCCTACTCCCGGCTCAAGAACGCCTTCCGGCACCGCACGGTCGACAAGACCTACCACGCGCTGGTCCAGGGCCACCCCGACCCGCTGTCGGGCACGGTCGACGCGCCGATCGGGCGCCACCCCAACCACGACTACAAGTTCGCGGTGATGGCCGACGGTCGGCACAGCGTCACCCACTACGAGACCCTCGAGGCCCACCGCTTCGCGAGCCTCCTCGAGGTCCACCTCGAGACCGGTCGCACGCACCAGATCCGCGTGCACATGAGCGCGCTCAAGCATCCGTGCGTGGGCGACCTGACCTACGGTGCCGACCCCACGCTCGCCAGGCGGCTCGGCCTCGAGCGGCAGTGGCTCCACGCGATGCGCCTGGGTTTCGAGCACCCCGAGACCGGTGACTACGTCACCTACGAGTCCACCTACCCCGACGACCTCGCGCACGCGCTCGACGTCATCCGTGATGAGCACTGAGCTCCTGCTCCGACCCGTCACGACCAGTGACCTGCCGGCCCTCGCCGAGATCCACCTCGCTGCCCGCCACGGCGCCGGCGACGCCTTCCCGCCGTCCGTTCACGCCGACCACGAGGCTCGGGCGTGGGTCGCGGGCTGGGACCTGGCGACGTACGACGTCTGGATGGCCGAGCGCGGCGGCGTGCCGGCCGGCTACGCGCGCTGCACGACGACCTGGCTCGACGACCTCTACGTCCACCCCGACCACCAGGGCCACGGGGTCGGGTCCGCCCTCTTCGAGCTCGTCGCGTCGGCGCGCCCGGACGGTTTCTGCCTGTGGGTCTTCGAGTCCAACGCGCCTGCCCGCGCCTTCTACCGGCGGCACGGCTGCATCGAGCTCGAGCGCACCGACGGCTCGGCCAACGAGGAGCGTGCGCCGGACATCCGCGTGGCGTGGCCGGGCGCCGACCCGCTGGTCTTCCTCCGCGGCCTGATCGACGAGACGGACCTCGTGCTCGGCGACGTGCTGGCGCGTCGGACGGCGCTGACCCGCGCCGTGCAGGCGGTGAAGCCGTCGACCGAGCGTGACCCCGTGCGCGAGGCGGAGATCGCCGAGCGGGTGGCGGCGGTGGCGCCCGAGCTCGGCGTGGACCGCGTGAGCCGCATCGTCGACGTGATCATCGGCGAGTCGCTCGACGCAGCGCAGTCGTAGGCACCGACGTGCGGGCACCGACCGGCCCGGCGGGCCCGGTGACCACGGCCTCGAGGATGATGCCGGGGTGCTGCTCTACGACGACGTGGTGACCGAGTACCTCGACTTCGCGACCTACGCGGCGGGTGACTCGCCGTGCTTCGAGGAGTGGGCGCGCGGCGTCGCCGAGGACGAGGAGGTCCTCGCCTGGCTGGGCACCCTGCCGGCGCTGAAGCGCCAGCCCAACCTGGTCTTCGCCGCTGCCCGGTGGCACGGCGCGCCCGCCCCGGCGTCGTACGACGCCCTGCGTGCGGTGCTGGTCGAGCAGGAGCCGGCCGTGCGTGCAACCGTCATGGAGCGCGCCACCCAGACCAACGAGGCCGGGCGGCTCGCCACGCTGGTCCCGGTCCTGGGCCTGGTCGAGGGGCCGCTGTCCCTCATCGAGGTCGGGGCGAGCGCGGGGCTGTGCCTGTTCCCGGACCGCTACGACTACTCCTGGCCGCCGGCGGGTGACCTGCGGGGGAGCGGGGGACCGGTGCTCACGGCGGAGGCGACCGGCCCGCTGCCCGTGCCGACGGCGCACCCGCTCGTCGCCTGGCGGGGCGGGGTCGACCTCAACCCGCTCGACGTCTCGGACGCCGACGCGATGGCGTGGCTGGAGAACCTGGTCTGGCCCGAGCAGGACGAGCGGCGCGAGCGGCTGCGCGCCGCCGTCGCGGTCGCCCGCTGGGAGCCGCCGGACCTGCGCCGCGGCGACCTCTTCGACCACCTTCCCATGCTGCTGGACGAGGCGTCCCTGCACGGCACACCGGTGGTGTTCCACTCGGCCGTCATCGCCTACCTCGAGGAGCCCGACCGGCGCCGGTTCCACGACCTGATGACCGGGCTGGTCGCCGAGGGTCGCTGCCGGTGGATCAGCAACGAGGGCAGGCGCGTGCTGCCCGGGGTGACGGGCAGCCTGGAGGTCCCCTCGGGGCGGTTCGTGACCGCGCTCGACGGCGTACCCGTGGCCTGGAGCCACGGTCACGGGCACGCCATCGACTGGCTCTGAGCGCGCCCACCCGCGCACGGTCGTCGGGGGACCGGGTCGGGTCGAGTGTCCTGTCGGTGGGGGCGGGCACACTGACGTAGGCTGACTGCTCTTCCCCCTCCTTCTGGATGCACCGCTGCGCAGCCAGCAGTCTCTGTCCCAGCGACCCCGAAAGGCGCGGAAGTCCCCTCCATGTCGTCCGGCTCCTCCAGCTCCGCGGACAGCTTCGTTCACCTCCACGTGCACACCGAGTACTCCATGCTCGACGGGGCGTCGCTGCTCGACGGCCTGTTCACCCGCACCAGCGAGCTGGGCATGCCGGCCATCGCGATGACCGACCACGGCAACCTGCACGGTGCCTACGACTTCTACTCCAAGGCCCGCCGCCACGGGGTGAAGCCGATCATCGGCATCGAGGCCTACATCACCCCGGGCACGCAGCGCGGTGAGCGTCGTCGCGTGCGGTGGGGCCAGGGCGACCTGGCCGAGGAGGGCGGCAACGACGTCGCCGGCGGTGGCGCCTACACCCACATGACCATGTGGGCGGAGAGCACCGAGGGCATGCACAACCTCTTCCGGTTGTCCTCGCGCTCGAGCCTGGAGGGCTACTTCTACAAGCCCCGCATGGACAAGGAGATCCTCGCCGAGCACAGCAAGGGCCTGATCGTCAGCACCGGCTGCCCGAGCGGGGCGATCCAGACCCGGCTGCGGCTGGGACAGTACGACGAGGCGGTGCGCGAGGCCGGCGAGCTGCAGGAGATCTTCGGCCGCGACAACGTGTTCCTCGAGCTGATGGACCACGGCATCGACATCGAGAAGCGGGTCCGCGACGACCTGCTCCGCCTCGGCAAGGAGATGGGCATCCCGCCCATCGCCACCAACGACTCCCACTACAACAACCCCGAGGACGCCGCCGCCCACGACGCCCTCATCTGCGTCGCGTCGGGCAAGCGGCTCTCCGACACCAACCGGCTCAAGTTCGACGGCGGCGGCTACTACATCAAGTCCGCCGCCGAGATGCGGGAGCTGTGGGCCGACCGGTTCGGCATGCCCGAGGCCTGCGACAACACCCTCGCCATCGCGGAGCGCTGCGAGGTCGAGTTCACCGAGTCCACCGGCGGCTACATGGCGCGCGCCGACGTCCCCGAGGGCGAGACCGAGGAGTCGTGGTTCCGCAAGGAGGTGTGGCGCGGCATCGAGGCCCGCTACCCGGGCGACCGCCTCGACCAGGAGGTGCGCGAGCGGGTCGAGATGGAGCTCGCGATCATCTCCCAGAAGGGCTACTGCGGCTACTACCTCGTGGTCGCCGACTTCATCAACTGGTCCAAGGACAACGGCATCCGCGTCGGTCCGGGCCGCGGCTCGGGTGCCGGCTCGATCGCCGCCTACGCGCTCCGCATCACCGACCTGTGCCCGCTGGAGCACGGCCTGTTCTTCGAGCGGTTCCTCAATCCCGAGCGCCCCTCGATGCCCGACTTCGACATCGACTTCGACGACGCGCGCCGCGGCGAGGTCATCCACTACGTCAGCCAGAAGTACGGCGCCGAGCGGGTGGCCCAGATCGCGACGTTCGGCCGGCTCAAGGCCAAGGCCGCGATCAAGGACGCCGCGCGCGTGCTCGACCACGGCTTCGCGATCTCCGACCGCATCACCAAGGCCCTCCCGGCCGACGTGATGGGCAAGGGCGTCCCGCTCAAGGAGATCTTCAATCCCCAGCACAAGCGCTACAACGACGGCGGCGAGTTCCGCTCGCTCCACGAGCAGGACGCCGACGTCCGCACGATCTACGAGACGGCCCTCGGCCTCGAGGGACAGATCCGCAACTGGGGCGTCCACGCCGCCGGCGTGATCATGTCGAGCGAGCCGCTCATCGACATCGTGCCGATCATGGCGCGCCCGCAGGACGGCGCCGTCATCACCCAGTTCGACTACCCGATGTGCGAGTCCCTGGGCCTGGTGAAGATGGACTTCCTCGGCCTGTCGAACCTGCGGATCCTCGAGGACGCCCTGGCCAACATCAAGGTCAACCGCGACCTCGACGTCGTCCTGGAGGAGCTCCCGTTCGACGACCGGCCCACCTACGAGCTGATGGGCCGCGGCGACACGCTCGGCGTCTTCCAGCTCGACGGTTCCGGCATGCGCGCGCTGCTGCGGTCGATGCAGCCCGACCAGTTCGCCGACATCACCGCCGTCAGCGCCCTCTACCGCCCCGGCCCGATGGGCGCCGACTCCCACAACAAGTACGCCCGCCGCAAGAACGGCCGCGAGGCGATCGAGCCGATCCACCCCGCGCTCGCCGAGGCGCTCGAGCCGGTCCTGGGGGAGACCTACGGCCTCATCGTCTACCAGGAGCAGGTCATGGCGATCGCCCAGGTGCTCGCGGGCTTCACGCTGGGCGCCGCCGACAACCTGCGCCGCGCGATGGGCAAGAAGAAGAAGGAGGAGCTCGACAAGCAGTACGCCGGATTCCAGGCGGGCATGCTCGAGCGCAGCTTCCCGCAGGCGGCGATCGACAAGCTCTGGGAGATCCTGCTCCCGTTCTCCGACTACGCCTTCAACAAGTCGCACTCCGCGGCCTACGGCGTCATCACCTACTGGACGGCCTACCTCAAGGCCAACTACCCGACCGAGTACATGGCCGCGCTCCTCACGTCCGTCAAGGACGACAAGGACAAGATGGCCATCTACCTCAACGAGTGCCGCCGGATGAAGATCCAGGTGCTGCCGCCCGACGTCAACGAGTCCCACGCCAACTTCACCCCGGTCGGGCACGACATCCGCTTCGGGCTGACGGCCGTGCGCAACGTCGGCAGCAACGTCGTCGACGGGATCGTCGCCGCCCGCGAGGAGAAGGGCCGCTACCTCGACTTCAACGACTTCATGGAGAAGGTCCCGGCGCTGGTCTGCAACAAGCGGGTCGTGGAGTCGCTCATCAAGGCCGGTGCCTTCGACGACATGAAGCACAAGCGGCGCGCGCTCGCGGCCGTGCACGAGACGGCCGTCGACCAGTTCGTGGACCTCAAGAAGAACGAGGCCATCGGCCAGGACTCCCTGTTCGGCGGGCTGGGCGACGACGACGCCGGCTTCGGCGTGAGCGTGACGATCCCCGACATCGACGACTGGGACAAGCTCACCCTCCTCGGCCACGAGCGCGAGATGCTCGGCCTCTACGTCTCCGACCACCCGCTCCTCGGCCTCGAGCACGTCCTCTCGCAGGGCACCGACTGCACCATCGGCCAGCTGATGCTCGACGAGGACCGCGCCCACAACTCCACCCTCACCGTCAGCGGGCTGATCACGTCGGTCTCGCGCCGGATCACCAAGCGGGGCGACCCGTGGGCGACGATCACGCTCGAGGACCTCGACGGTGCGATCGACGTGCTGCTCTTCCCGAGCGCCTACTCGCTGGCCTCGACGCTGCTCGTCGAGGACAACATCGTGCGGATCAAGGGGCAGCTCTCCCGTGACAAGGACCAGCCCGAGCTCCGCGCGCAGGAGGTCACGGCGCCCGACCTGACGCAGGGGCCGACGGGCCCGGTGGTGATCAGCCTCCCGTCGACCCGGTGCACCCCACCGGTCGTCGCTCAGCTGCGTGACGTCCTCGGCACCCACCCCGGGATGACCGAGGTGCAGCTGCGGCTGCTGACCCGCAGCTCGACCAAGGTCCTGCGCCTCGACGACAACCTTCGGGTCACGCCGAGCCCGGCGCTGTTCGCCGACCTCAAGCAGCTCCTCGGGCCCGGCTGCCTGGCGGGATGAGCGACATCGCGCCGACGGCCGGACCCGCCGACGACACGACCGGCACGACCAGCACCACGCGGCGGCTGCTGATCCGCGTGCTGGCGGTGCTGGCGCTGTTCGTCGCGGGCGGCGCGGCCGGCGGGGTGCTCTGGGAGCGGCTGTGGGACGCCCCGGTCGGGGTGGCCTTCGGGGGCCGCTGGTTCCTCGAGCCGGCCGGGCCGGACTTCTCGTTCGAGGGCATCGCCCTCTTCGTCCTCATCGCCTTCCCCCTCGGTCTCGTGCTGGCCACGGTGGTCGGCTCCTGGCGCGGCCACGAGACGGTCACCGTGGTCACCGTGCTCGTCTCGGCGGGGATCGCCGCGCTCGTGATGTACGCCGTCGGCAGCGCGCTCGGACCGCCCGACCCGCAGGCGCTGGCCGCCGGGCAGCCCGACCTCACGCCGCTGCCGGGCGACCTGAGCCTGACCGCTCCCGACAAGGGCCGGGTGCCGTGGCGCTCCACGGCGCTCGTCGCCCTGCCCGCCGGAGCGATGACCGGTCTGGTCGGGGCCTACCTCCTGGGCATTCGAGGGTTCGCCCGGCGCTCCCGTGGGTAGGCTGGCGACGCCCGCAGAGGGGCAGTCCCGGCACCGCCGGGACCCGTGCGACGGGGGAGCAACATCGACATGAGCATGACACCGGACGGACCGACCGGCGGACCCGACTACCTCGACGGACCGGGGCCGACGCAGACGGCGTCCGGCAACGACAACAGGAAGCGGCTGATCGCGGTCGGCGCGATCGTCGCCGGCGGTGCGGTCGTCGCGGGCGGTGCGTGGGCGGCCACCAGCTTCTTCGCCACGGGCGCCCAGCCCGCGGAGGCCCTGCCCGCCTCGACGGTCGCCTACGCCAGCGTCGACCTCGACCCGAGCGGGGGGCAGAAGATCGAGGCCATCAGGACGCTGCGCAAGTTCCCCGCCTTCACCGATGAGATCGACCTGCAGGCCGACGACGACCTGCGCGAGCGGCTCTTCGAGGAGGTCCTCAAGTCCAGCGCGTGCGAGGGCATCGACTACGCCGACGACGTCGAGCCGTGGCTCGGCTCGCGAGCAGCGATGGCCGCGGTCGACCTCGGGGAGGACGAGCCGGCGCCGGTCGGCGTCATCCAGGTGACCGACGCGGGCAAGGCCGAGGACGGGGTCGCCAAGCTGCTCGAGACCTGCGGCGCCGAGACCGACGGGGACGCCGGTGGCTGGGTCGTCGCCGGCGACTGGATGGTCGTGGCGGAGACCGCGGAGACCGCCCAGCAGGTCGTCGACGCCGCCGACGGATCCACGCTCGCCGGTGACGCCGCCTTCGAGGAGTGGACCGGTGAGGCGGGCGACGACGGCTTCATGTCGGTCTACGTCGGCAAGGGCATCACCAAGTACCTCGACGACCTCGCAGGCATGGGACCCATGGGGATGATGGGGATGCCGGCCGCCCCGATGGTCGAGGACGGCACCATGGCTGACGAGGGCGGCACGACGGGTGACTCGGACGAGGTTCCCGAGGAGCTCCAGCAGATGATCGACGACTTCGACGGCATGGCGGCCACCGTCCGGTTCGACGACGGCGCGGTCGAGGTCGAGTACGCCGTGTCCAACTACCAGCCGGACCTGACGGCATTCATCGACAGCACCAACGGCGCCGACATGGTCGCCGGCCTCCCGGACGACACGGTCGCGGCGTTCGGGATGTCCCTCGAGGAGGGCTGGGCCGGCGCCCTGGTCGACTACGTCAAGACCTTCGCCCCCGACGAGAGCGCCTCGGTCGACGACGGGATCGCCCAGCTCGAGTCCGAGACCGGCCTCGCCTTCCCCGAGGACGTCGAGACCCTTCTCGGCCAGGGCGTCACCGTCTCGCTGGGCAGTGGCCTCGACCCCGACGCCGTGGCCAACGGAGGCCCCGGCGAGGTCCCGATGGGCATCCGGATCGACGGTGACGCCGACGAGATCCAGGCCGTGCTCGACAAGATCGCCGCGCAGGCGGGCCCCGAGATGGCCGAGCTCATGCAGGTGACCGAGGGCGACGGCTACGCCGTCCTGGCGCTGCAGGACGGCTACCGCGGCGAGCTCGAGGACGGCGGCGGCCTCGGCGACAGTGCCGCCTACTCCGAGGTGGTGGAGTCCGACGAGGCCCAGACCGTGCTCTTCGTCAACTTCGACACCGACGACGACTGGCTGGTCCGCCTGACCGGCGACTCGCCGGAGGTCAGCAAGAACGTCGAGCCGCTGTCGGCGCTCGGCGTCAGCGGCTGGGTCGACGGCGACGTGGTCCACGGGCTGGTGAAGGTCACCACCGACTGATGGCCCCGTCGGGCGGTGCGTCGCTCAGCGGCCGATGGTGGCGGTCACCGCTCCGGTGACCGCCACCAGGTCGGCCGGCGCGAGCTCGATGTCGAAGCCGCGCCGGCCGCCGGAGACCAGGATCGTGTCGTGGTCGAGCGCCGAGGCGTCGAGCACCGTGCGGTGCCGTCGTCTCTGCCCGACCGGTGAGATCCCTCCGGCGACGTAGCCGGTGGCCCGCTCGGCGGCCGCCACCTCTGCCATGACCGCCTTGCTGCCGCCGAGGGCGCGGGCGAGGGCCTTCAGGTCGAGCTGGCCGGCGACCGGCACGATGCCGACGACGAGCTCGCCGTCGAGGGACGCCAGCAGCGTCTTGAAGACCCGGGCGGGCTCGACGCCCAGTGCCTCGGCCGCCTCCAGCCCGTACGACGTCGCCCGCGGGTCGTGCTCGTAGGCCCGGTCCTCGTAGGCGATCCCGGCTGCCGTCAGCGCGACCGTGGCCGGCGTACCACCGGCACCGCGCGCCTTCTTCGCCATCAGCCGGTGCCGCGCGTCAGTTGGGGGACCAGGCGGTGCGAGCCACCTGGGTGGCGGGCAGCGACGGGATGACGTTGATGGCGCGGAGCTCCTCGGTCAGCATCCGGGTCACGAGCGTGAGGCGTTCGGTGGCGTCCTCCGCCTCGAGCAGCGACTGGCGCTCGGCCATCGGCAGCGGAGCCAGCGCGGACAGCGTCCAGGCGAGGTAGTCGGGGTCACGGGGGAGCGTCCCGCTGAAGGGGTCGCCCTGGAGCTCGGTCATCGCCGCGCGGAACGCGGTGAAGGTGGCGCGTGCCCGCTCGAGCACCTCGGCGGGGACCTCGACCTCGGGCTCGGGGAGCACGGCGGCAAGGCCCTGGGGGTAGTCGCCGCCCCGCTGCATCTCCTCGAGGAGCAGGCGCTCGCGGGCGACGGCCACGATGTCGAAGGTCCCGTCCTCGCGCCGGTCGACCTCGGTGAGCTGCAGGACGCAGCCGATGCGGTAGACCGACTGGGCGCCGTGGTCGCCGACCTCGTAGCCCTCGCGGATCGCGACGGTGCCGAAGACCCGCTGCGCCGGGTCGTCCTCCTCGAGCAGGTGGCGTACCAGCATCCGGTAGCGGTCCTCGAAGACGTGGAGCGGCACGCTCATGCCCGGGAACACCACGGTGCTCAGCGGGAACATCGGCAGCGGATCGCTCACACCCACGACACTAGTGGCCGCTGTCCACCCGACGCCGGTGACTTCGGGTCGACCCGCGGGAGAACCTAGAATCGCGCCATGTCCCTGATCCGTCGCATCGACCTGAGGGGCGCCGACCCGGCGTCCGTCGACTACCGCGCGAGCGTGCCTCGCGCCGAGTTCGACGTCGAGGCCGCCACGCATCAGGTGCAGCCGATCCTCGACGCGGTCCGGTCCCGTGGCGTCGAGGCGATCACCGACTTCTCCGCCCGGTTCGACGGCGTGCAGAGCACCGACATCGCAGTACCTCGAGAGGCCTTGTCGGATGCGTTGGAGCAGCTCGACCCCGCCGTGCGCGCCGGCCTCGAGGAGTCGATCCGCCGCCTGCGCGCCACCTGCGAGGCCGAGCTGGAGCGCGACGTGACGAGCCAGGTCGCTCCGGGCGCCACCGTCACCCACCGCAAGGTGCCCATCGACCGCGTCGGCCTCTACGTGCCCGGCGGGCTGGCCCCACTGGTGAGCAGCGTCGTGATGAACGTCGTCCCTGCGCAGGTCGCCGGCGTGCGCTCGATCGCGCTGGCGAGCCCGCCCCAGAAGAACCGCGACGGCCTGCCCGAGCCGACGATCCTGGCCGCCTGTGCCCTGCTCGGCGTCGAGGAGGTCTACGCCGTCGGAGGCGCGCAGGCCATCGCGATGTTCGCCTACGGAGCCGGGCCGTGCGCGCGGGTCGACCTCGTCACGGGTCCGGGCAACATCTACGTCGCCGCCGCCAAGCGCCTCCTGCGCGGCGTCGTGGGCATCGACTCCGAGGCCGGTCCGACCGAGATCGCGATCCTGGCCGACGACAGCGCGGAGGCGGCGTTCGTCGCCGCCGACATGGTGAGCCAGGCCGAGCACGACCCGATGGCGGCGTCCGTGCTGGTCACCGACTCGCTCGAGCTCGCCGACGCGGTCGAGGCCGAGCTCGACAAGCAGGTCTTCGCGACCCGCCACACCGAGCGCATCCGCACCGCGCTGGGCGGGCGACAGTCCGGGATCGTGCTGGTCGACGACATGGACCAGGGGGTCGACGTCGTCGACGCCTACGCCGCCGAGCACCTCGAGATCGTGACCCGTGACGCCGCCGCCCACGCGGCGCGCGTGCGCAACGCCGGCGCGATCTTCGTCGGCGCCTGGTCGCCGGTGTCCCTCGGCGACTACTGCGCGGGCTCCAACCACGTGCTTCCGACCGCCGGCTGTGCCTGCCACTCGAGTGGTCTCTCGGTGCGCGCGTTCACCAGGTCGGTGCACGTCGTCGACTACTCCCGCGACGCGCTCGCCGAGGTCGCCGACCACGTCGTCACGCTGGCCGAGGCCGAGGACCTGCCGGGCCACGGCCAGGCGGTCAGCGTGCGGTTCGACAGCGACCGGTCGCGCCGGTGACCGGGCTGTTCCCCCCGCTGCGTGACGAGCTGCGGGGGATCGAGCCCTATGGTGCGCCCCAGCTGACGCTGGAGCAGGCGCCCGTGCAGCTCAACGTCAACGAGAACCCCTACGGTCCCTCGCCCGAGGCGACGGCCGACATCGCCCGCGCCGTCGGCGAGGCCGCCGCGTCGCTCAACCGCTACCCGGACCGCGAGTTCGTCGAGCTGCGCGCGGCGCTGGCGGCGTACCTCGACACCTCCGGCGGCTCCGGCATCACCCCCGACATGGTCTGGGCGGCCAACGGGTCCAACGAGGTCATGCTGCAGCTCCTGCAGGCCTTCGGTGGCCCGGGCCGCGTCGCGCTGTCGTTCGCACCGACGTACTCGATGTATCCCGAGTACGCCCGCGACACCATGACCGAGTGGGTGGCCGGCCGCCGCGCGGAGGACTTCTCCCTCGACCTCGAGGCCGCGAGGCGGCTCGTGGAGGAGCGC